>CAUJEQ010000091.1 GCA_963169135.1 Chloroflexota bacterium | reverse complement strand
GGAATTGCGTAGTCCGTCCGCAGAGCGCGGGCGTGTGTTTGGAGTAGACATGATTCGGATTCGGCTGAAGCGCATCGGGAAGAAGCGCCATCCTTTCTACCGCCTGGTTGTGGCGGACAAGCCTGATCGGCGCGATGGGCGCTTCATCGAGACGCTCGGTTCGTATGATCCGCACGCCAACCCTCCGGTAGTGAAGGTGGACGGCGACAAGGCGAAAGAGTGGATCGGCAAGGGCGCGCAGCCTTCCGAAGCAGCCGAGAAGATCCTGGTGCGGGCGGGCGTCATTGAGAAGAAGGTCGTCCGGGTGACGGCGGCCGCCCCAGAGGCGAAGGTCCCTGCGAAGCAGGGCAAGGGCGCGGCGCCAGCTGCGAAGGCTGAACCGAAGCCCGCGAAGGCCGAGGCGCCCGTGGCGGTGGAGGAAGCTGAGGCACCCGCGGCGGCCGAAGAAGCCGCACCGGAAGCCGAGGCACCCGCAGCCGCCGAAGAAGCAACGCCGGTCGCCGAAACAGCGACGGAGGAGTAGCCCATGGCCAGCATGATGGCCGAGATCGTGGAGTACCTGGCGAAGGGGCTGGTGGACAACCCGGACGAAGTGCGGGTGAGCGAGACCGGTGACCGGGACCGCGTGGCGGTGCGCCTGGACGTTGGGGAAGACGACTGGGGGAAGGTGATCGGCAAGGGCGGGCGAATCGCGAGCTCGATTCGGGCGCTGGTGAAGGTTGCGGCGGTCCGTGAGGACGTCCGTGTGAACCTGGAGATTGGCGACTGAGCGGCGAGCAGGGACAAGAAGGACCGGCCGCGAGTGC
Organism: Chloroflexota bacterium; assembly: GCA_963169135.1. Taxonomy (GTDB): domain Bacteria; phylum Chloroflexota; class Dehalococcoidia; order Tepidiformales; family Tepidiformaceae; genus Amarobacter. The sequence continues at coordinate 29,184 of CAUJEQ010000091.1, read as the reverse complement.
ACCGCGGCGGCGGGCACCACGCCCAACGAACCTGGTAACGACACCAAAGGAACCGCGTCCGGGCTTCACGGCCGTCGGGCGCGTTTTGCGTCCGCATGCGCTGCGGGGCGAGGTGCGGGTGGCTGCGTTTTCGGCGACAGCGCGGAATTTGCAACGGGGGCGGCCGGTGTACCTGGGCGGCGTGCGGCGCACGGTGGAACAGGCACGGCCGGACCAGGACCAGTGGATTCTGAAGTTGAGCGGGCTGGCGGGGCGGACGGCTGCGGAGAGCTTCCGAGGCGAGTTAGTCGAGGCGGCGGACAACGACGTGCTCCGGGACGACGACGAGTCGTACTTCGTACACGAGCTGATCGGGTTGCGGGTGGTGACGGAAGACGGGAGGGACCTGGGGACGGTGGTGGAGGTGATCACGACGGGGGCGAATGACGTGTACGTGGCGGCGGGCGAGGGGGGCGAGGTGCTGGTGCCGGCGATCGGCGAGGTGGTCCAGCGAATCGATGTATCGGCCGGGGTGATAGCTATTACACCTTTGCCGGGAATGCTGGACGAAACGAGATAAACGATTGAAACGGTCTATAGGTCGGACTACACTGCGCGAGGCTGGTGGCGGGGTAGTTAGCCTCTAGCCAACAAATCGACACCTGAATGATCGAGGGGTAGTTGCACCATGTCCAAGGCTGAGGCGCTCCAGATGGTTGCGGACTGTATCCATCACTGGGTCTTGGACCCTCCGCGAGGGGAACTCACCCCGGGCAAGTGCAAGAAATGCGGCAAGGAACGGGAATTCACGGGCGAGACAAGCTATCGCATCGGGCGGGGTTCGTCCCACCGGTCGTAGGCGCCGTTCACGGTTGACCCTTTTGCGGACCGCTCCCTACGATGGAGCGGTCCGTTGCTTGTGGGGACGTAGCTCATCTGGGAGAGCGCAGCGTTCGCATCGCTGAGGTAAGGGGTTCGAGTCCCCTCGTCTCCACCAATTCACCCACCGGCCCCCGCCACATGGCGGGGGTTTTTTTGTTTGGCGGGCCCGCCGTCCGGCGCCGCGCACCAGGTAACAATGCTCGGACGGTCTGCGGCGATCCGGCCGGCTGTGGGTATGGCGTGCGCGGCCCCACCTGCCGATACCCACTCAGAGGCGGTCCGCTGCACCGGGGCCGATAGCCGTGGGAACGATCCCCGTAAGATGACGGCAGGGAGGACATGGGATGATGCGTGTTCGGCAGTGGCCACCGAGCTGGCTGGGCGCGCCAGCGCTACTGGGCGCGCCAGCGCTACTGGGCGCGCTCCTCGTCGCCCTGGCAGTTTCCTCCGGCGCACACGCGCAGGAAGTCCCGCGCGTCAACGAGCGTGTGACCGACCAGGCGGGCGTCATCAAGGACCTAGCGCGCGTCGAGGCTGCCATCGAAGCGCTTGAACACGACCACAACGTGCAACTCTGGGTGTTGGTCGTCGAGACGACGGGTACGGAGACCGTGACCGGCTATGCGGACGCCGTGGCTGAAGCAAATTCATTTGGCGGCAACGATGCCCTGCTCATCGTGGCCATCGCGGACCGTTCCGACGCCCTCTGGGTGGGCGGGATGCTGGATGCGGTTACCGACGAGGAGATCGACCGCCTGCTGACCACCGTGCTCGAACCGCGCCTTGCGGATGGCGAGTTCGAGGCAGCTGTGGCCGATCTCGCTTCGGGGCTGGGCCGAGTGGTGGCCGGCGAGCTTGCCGAACCGGGGAGTGCCGTTGATGGCAGCGATGGGGGTGGCGGGGCCGGGGGGCTCCTCACGTTCCTTGCCTTCATCATCGGTGTACCGCTCGCCATTGCCGGCATCGTGAAGGCCAGCCGCTTCTTCCGCAGGGGGAGCGGTGGCGAGAAGACTGGAGCAGAGCAGGGACAGCCCGCCGACCTCGACCAGCGCGCTAACGCCCTCCTGCTGGAGACGGACGACGCGCTCCGGGAGGCTGAGCAGGAGCTTGGCTTCGCCGAGGCGCAGTTCAGCGAAGCCGATGTCGCCCCGTTCCGGCAGGCACTCGAAGAGGCCCGCGTGGAGATACGGGCAGCGTTCGAACTGCGGCAGACGCTCGATGACAGTGAGCCCGAGTCGGCGAGCGAGCGCCAGCAACTGCTCGGTGAGCTGGTCGCCCACGCCGAGAAAGCAAATGCGCTCCTCGATGCCGAACACGGGCGCATCGAACAGCTCCGCAACCTTGAGAAGACGGCGCCCCAACTGCTGTCGGCGCTCCCGGACCGAATCGGTGAGGCTGCAGCACGATTGCCAGAGGCTGAACGCCAGTACAGTTGGCTCCAGGGATTTGCGGAACCGCTCTCGGAACCGGTCGAGGGCAGCCTGGTGGAAGCGCAGAAGCGGATCGAGTTCGCGCGGGAGACCGTCCAGGAGGCTCTCAACCCGGCGGAGGGCGAAGCGCCGAACGTGGTGATGGCAGTCCGCCTCGCACAGGCCGCGGTCGCCGAAGCAACGGTGCTGCTCGACGGTGTTGCCCAGCTCGAAGCAACGGTCCGGGCTGCGGAGAGCGCTCTCCAGACCGAAATCGCCGCTGCTGCCAGCGACCTGGAAGCCGCCCGGAGAGTGGCCGCGGAGGGCAGTGCCGGGATCGCCACGGATGATCTGGCGCGGTCGGAGGCGCTCCTGGAGTCGGCACGGCGCGAGGTTGCGGCCCAACGACCCAACGTGCTGGCGGCTTTACAGCAGGCGCAGGAGGCGAACCGACTGGCTGACGCCGCGCTCGTGACCGTGCGCGAAGCCGAAGAACAGGGAAAGCGCACGGCGGCGGCGTTCACCGCTAGCCTGCAACGGGCGGCGTCGGCCTACGAGCGGGCCAACAACTATATTGCCGGGCGACGCCAGGCAGTGGGCGAAGAGCCTCGCACTCGCCTGCGAGAGGCCCAACGCCACCTTGAGCTATCACGCTCCCTGGCGGCCGTCGATGTCGTGAAGGCAACTGCGGAAGCTGAGCTCTCGGAACGGTTGGCCCAGGAGGCACTGACCCGCGCTCAGGAGGAGTTCGAAGAACGCCGGCACAGCATGGGTGAGGGCTCCGGCCGGGAACGGCAGCACCCTCGTGGTCGGGAACCCCGGCCGCGAGACCGCGCCGCCGATGCCTCGGGAAGCATGGCGGGCGGTGCGATCGGCGGGGTCTTCGCCGGTGCGATGCGCGGACGGGGCACGGGATTCGGCGGGACGGCCTGGGGCCAGCCGGGGAGGGTCGAGGGCGGCGCCTTGCCCGCCCCCCCGGGTGATGGAGGGCGTTCGCGGGGCGGGCGCTGGTAGTCCGTTCGCATCATCAAACCGCTATCATCCAGACGAAACTCGGCCTGCGGTGCGGGCCACGGAGGAACTGTGGCGAATTCAATCCTTGGACGCATCTCGACACTCACGCGGGCGAACATCCACGGAATCCTCGACAGGGCCGAGGATCCGGAGAAGATGCTCGACCAGATGATCCGCGACTTCACCGAGAACATCGCGGAAGCGGAGAAGGCGGTTGCCCAGACGGTCGGCAACCTGCGCATGCTCGAAGACGACTTGAAGGAGGCGCGCGAGACCTCACAGGAGTGGATCGCCAAGGCCCTCGCGGCATCGCAGAAGGCCGACACCCTGCGTGCCGAAGGCAAGACGGTTGAAGCCGACCGGTTCGATGAGCTCGCCAAAACGGCCCTGCGCCGCCAGCTTTCGTTCGAAGATCAGGCCAAGACGTACGCGGCACAGGTCGAACAACAAACTGTCCTCACCGAGAAGCTGAAGGCGGGGCTGAACACCATGCGAGAGCGGCGCGGAGAACTCGTCCAGAAGCGCGACGAACTCGTCGCCCGCGCGAAGATGGCGGAAGCCTCGCTGAAGGTCCAGGATGCCGTCAAGAGCATCTCGGTGGTCGACCCGACGAGCGACCTTGCCCGCTTCGAAGAGCGCATCCGCCGCCAGGAAGCACTCGCCCGCGGCATGGAGGAGGTCTCCGTCAACTCGCTGGAAGCGCAGTTCGATGAACTGGATGACGAGATCGACGACATAGCGGTTGAGGCCCGCCTCGCGGCGCTCAAGTCGGGCGGCAAGCCACAACTCCCACCGGGCAGCTGATCGAAGAGCCTGCGGAACACCAGGAAGAAGTCCGCCGGTATCCGTGCGGCGGCTGATCCACGACCACGGCATGCCGCGATCACCACGCTGCGGCAGGTTGCCGTTCATGGCGCCATGAGGGGGCCGATGCTACATTTCGGACGGCGCACTGTGTGGCGCCCGGCCGCGGTGGCCGGGCTGCCTGCGGCACCCACACCCCCAGACCCGCGGGTTCCAGCGGGCTCCGAGAGGCTCCCCAAGATGACCGAACAGCTGACCGCCGAGCAGAAGCTGGCGCAACTTGTCGAATTGAAGGAGAAGGTCGCCCAGGGTGGCGGTCCAAAGCGCATCGAAGCTCAGCACGGGCGCGGGAAGCTGACGGCGCGCGAACGGATCGACCTGTTGCTGGACCCGGGATCGTTCGACGAGCTCGACATGTTGATGCGGGCCCGGGGCGGCGACAACGCCCCCGGCGAGGCCGTGGTGACCGGGTGGGGCAAGGTGGATGGGCGGCCGGTGTACGTGTTCGCCTACGACTTCACACTGGTTGGCGGGTCCCTGAGCGAGGCAGTTGCCGAGAAGATCCTGAAGGTGATGGACCTTTCGATGACGACCGGGGCGCCGATTGTGGGGATCATCGACTCGGGCGGGGCGCGCATCCAGGACGGCCCGGAGAGCCTTCGCGGCTTCGGCGAGATTTTCGCGATGAACACACTGGCGAGCGGCGTGGTGCCGCAGCTGAGCGTCATCATGGGCCCCTCGGCGGGCGGCGGGGCGTACAGCCCGGCGCTCACCGACTTCATCTTCATGACCGAGGGGAGCGGGCAGATGTACATCACCGGACCGGACGTGATCCGGGCGGTGACGGGCGAGGAAGTAACGCACGACGAGCTCGGCGGCGCGCACGCACATGCCTCGAGGTCTGGAGTTGCGCATTTCGCGATCGCGGGCGAGGAGGCAACGATGGCTGAAGTGCGGCGGCTGCTGGCGTTTCTGCCTTCGAACAACGCTGAAGACCCGCCACTGGTGCCTTCGGGCGACGACCCGGACCGGGCGGACGAGGACCTGCTCTCGATCGTCCCGGCGGAGCCGAACCGGCCGTACGACGTCCGGGAGGTGATCGACCGGCTGGTGGACGACGGCGACTTCATGGAAGTGCACGAGCTGTTCGCGACCAATATGGTGGTGGGGTACGGGCGGATGGGCGGCCGGCCGGTGGGGTTCGTGGCAAACCAGCCGGCACAGCTGGCCGGGTCGCTGGATATCAACGCGAGCCGGAAAGCCGCGCGCTTCGTGCGGTTCTGCGATGCGTTCAACATCCCGCTGGTGACGCTGGTGGACACACCGGGCTTCCTGCCGGGGCTCGGGCAGGAGTACGGGGGCATCATCACGCACGGGGCAAAGCTGCTGTACGCCTATAGCGAGGCCACAGTGCCGAAGATCGCGGTGATCCTGCGGAAGAGCTACGGCGGGGCGTACCTGGTAATGTCGAGCAAACATCTCCGGGGCGACATGAACTATGCGTGGCCAACAGCTGAGATTGCGGTAGCGGGGCCCGATGCAGCGGCGAACGTGGTGTACCGGGAGGAGATTGCGAACGCGGCAGACCCGGAGGCGCGCCGAAAAGAAGTGATCGAGGAGTACCGGGCGAAGTTCGCGAACCCGTACATTCCGGCGGGCCGGGGCTTTCTCGACGACGTGATCGACCCGCGGCAGACGCGTTCGAAGATCATCCGGGCGCTGGAGATGTTGCAGAACAAGGCGGACCGGAACCCGCCGAAGAAACACGGGAACATCCCGCTCTAGCAACGGTGCAAGTGCGGCGGACTTCACCGACAGCAGCGGCGGCGCCGGGTAGCATGCGCGGCCGGAGGATGACGTGGAATACGAAATGCGAAGCATTGCCGACGCGGAGCTCGAGGAGTTCCGGCGGTGCCAGGGCCTGGCATTCGGGAACGAGTTCAACCCGGAGCATCTCGAAGCAGGCCGCCAGATCTTCGAAGCGGACCGGAGCCTGGCGGTTTTCGACCACGGCCAGATCGTGGGAACGGCGGGGATCTTCAGTTACGAGCTGACCGTCCCGGGCGGGGCATCTCTCCCGACGGCAGGCGTAACGATGGTCTCGGTGAAGCCGACGCACCGGCGGCAGGGCATCCTGAGCGCCGTCATGCACCGGCAGCTCTCGGATGTGCGGGCCCGGGGTGAGGCGGTGGCGATCCTGTGGGCATCGGAGAGCGGGATCTATGGGCGGTTCGGGTATGGCGTGGCGACGCAGCAGGAACTGCTCAAGATCCCTCGGGAATACAGCGTGTTGCGACGGGATGTTCCGGCGGGGAGCGGCCGTGTGCGGCTTATGGGAGCGGATGAAGCGAAAGTGGCGCTTCCGGCGGTGCATGACGTGATACGGCGGTTGACGCCGGGAGCGGTGGGACGCTCGGAGAAGTGGTGGGAGGTGCGCATCTTCCGGGATCATCCCGACTACAGAGGCGGATTCGGCTCCAACAATTACCTGGTGTACGAGGAAGACGGCCTGGTCTGCGGCTATCTGACTTATCGGCGCAAGGGGGACTTCGAGGACTGGATCCCGAACGGGCAGGTGATGGTGAGCGAGTGTTTCGCGGAGAGCGCCGAGGCCTACGCGGCACTCTGGCAGTACGTGCTGAGCCTGGACCTGGTGAAAACGACGGAGTACGGAAATGCGTCAGCGGACGAGCCCCTCCTGTGGATGCTTGGAGATGCGCGGCGGACGGAACGGAAGAGGCTGGACGGCATCTGGCTGCGCGTTGTCGACATCGAGAAGGCGCTGAGCGCGCGCAGCTACGGGGCCGAGGGCCGGCTGGTGTTCGAGGTGCGCGACGGGTTTCTTGAAGGGGCCAGCGGGCGGTTCGAGCTGGAAGGCGGGCCGGAGGGAGGTGTTTGCCGGCGAACCGAGTCGACGCCAACCCTGGTACTGGGAGCGGAGGAGCTCGCGAGTCTCTACCTTGGTGGCGGCAACGCAGGGGCGCTCTGGCGCGCGGGCCGCATCCAGGGCGACGAGCAGGCGATCGCCGTCGCCGAAGGCATCTTCAGGTGGCACGTGACGCCGCATTGCCAGGAGCACTTCTAGGCGAATAGGGCGGCTGGAGGCAGCAACGGGGGTACTCCCCTATCCAATGGCGTCCGATTCGAGTGGACACTCTCCGGAGAAACCATCCCACCGGAGAGCACCATGGCCGAGGCAGGACAGGGAAACACGGAACGCGGGCGCATCGACGTGCTCGAAGCGGTGGAAGCGCTGCCGCCGCTGCCGGCGGTCGCACTCCGGGTGATGGAAGTCGCCCAAAACCCGAAGTCCTCGGCGGGCGACCTGGCGCTGGTCGTGTCATCCGACCCGGGATTGAGCGGGCGGCTTCTGCGGGTGGTGAACTCGGCAGCGTACCGGCGCACGCGAGAGATCACGTCGGTGCAAGAGGCGCTGGTGACGGTTGGTTTCGTGCAGGCGCGGAACATGGCGATCAGCGGAGCGATCGCGGGGGCATATGCGCCGGACGCGCTGAATGCACTGTTCCGGATCGATGTGTTCTGGCGGCACTCGATCGCCGTGGCGTTCAAAGCGGCAGAGCTGGCGGGGCGGGGACGGCGACTGGACGTGCCGAGCGCGTTCACGGCAGGGATCTTGCACAACATGGGGCGCCTGGCGATGTTCTACGCGGACCCGGCCGGTCTGGACCAGGCGGTGGCGGAGGCGATGCAGCGGGAGACGACGCTGGAGCAGGTGGAACAGGAACTGCTCGGGTTCGACCACGCGGAAATCGGCGGGCGGCTGGCAACCAGGTGGAACCTCCCGGAGGCTATCCGGACGGCCATTGCGCACCATCATGAGGAAGTGGATACGGAGACCAGCCTGGCTGGTTGTGTGGCTGCGGCCGACCGGTATGTGTGCGCAAACGGCCTGCTGCCAGGCTATGTGGTCCCGCCGAAACCGGGCGAAACGCGGGCGGTTGCTCAGGACTACGCGCACCTTGCGAAGCAGGTCGACGCGCTGATGGAACTCGTGACGGGCGCGCCGGTTGGCGTGGCGGCGTAGTGGTACCCCAGAGCAGGAATTGAATACAGCGTGAGTTAGCGGGCTATCGCTGTGTGCTATAGCTGAGGCCCGAGCTATTCACAAGAACGGTATCTCACAGTAGTCTGTTCCGGTTGGGCAACTGCCCGGAAGCAGGGGTGAGATGGTCATATTGGGTGCTCCGAACAACGTCGCCAGCATTGTTATGTCTAATGCGTCGGCGATCCACCACAACCTGTCGGTTCCGGTGCTGTACGAGCACGCGGTGAGGCGGCACGAGGGGAAGCTACTCCAGGGTGGGACGTTCGCGGTGTTCAGCGGGGACCGGACGGGGCGGAGCCCGAAAGACAAGTACGTGGTGCGCACTCCGGACATCTCGGAGCATGTGTGGTGGGGGCAGCACAACCAGCCGATGGGGGTCGAGGCGTTCGAGCGGTTGCGGGCGAAGGCGGTTGCGTACCTGAAGGGCCGCGAGATTTACGTACAGGACACGGTGGTGGCGCAAGACCCGCACCACCAGAAGAGCGTACGCGTGATTACGGAGCAGGCGTACCACTCGCTGTTCGCGCGGACGATGTTCATCCCTTCGGAAGCGAAGCCTGCCGACCACGACCCTGACATCACGATCCTGCACTGCCCGTTCCTCCAACTGGAGGGCCAGGAAGACGGCGTGCGCAGCGACGCGGTAGTGGCGCTGAACCTGACTGAAGGGATCATCCTCATCGCGGGGACGGCGTATGCGGGCGAGATGAAGAAGTCGGTGTTCACCGCGATGAACTACTACCTGCCGCTGGACGGCGTGCTGTCGCTGCACTCGGCGGCGAACGTGGACCCGCGGACGGGGAAGTCGGCGCTGTTCTTCGGGCTTTCGGGCACGGGGAAGACGACGCTGAGCACGGACCCGGAACGGCTGTTGATCGGCGACGACGAGCACGCATGGACGCAACACGGGATTTTCAACATCGAGGGCGGGTGCTACGCGAAGACGATCCGGCTTTCGCGGGAAGCGGAGCCGGACATTTTCGAGCAGACGAGCGAGTTCGGCACGATCCTGGAAAACGTGATCTTCGATGAAGACACTCGGGAAGTGGACCTGGACGACGACTCGGTGACGGAGAACACGCGCGGGAGCTACCCGCTGGAATCGTTGCGGAACGTGTACGAGGATGAGGTGGCGCCGCACCCGGCGCACGTAATCCTCCTGACGGCGGACGCGTTCGGGGTGATGCCACCGATCGCACGGCTGACGCCGGAGCAGGCGCTGTATCACTTCCTGAGCGGCTACACGTGCAAGCTGGCCGGGACGGAGATGGGCCTGACGGACCCGGAGACGACATTCAGCCCGTGCTATGGGGCGCCGTTCATGGCCCTGAACCCGACTGTGTACGCGGAGCTGCTGGAGCAGCGGCTCAAGATGACCGGCGCGGAGACGTGGCTGATCAACACCGGCTGGACCGGCGGGAAGTACGGCGTGGGGAAGCGCATCGCCATCCAGGAGACGCGGAAGATGGTGCGGGCGGTGCTGAACGACGGATTGCAGGGAGTGGAGTTCCGGCGGGACCCGCTGTTCGGGTTTGACGTGCCGGTGACGGCGCCGGGGGTGGACAGCCGGCTTCTCCATCCTCGCGAAGTGTGGAGCGATGCGGAGGAGTACGACCGGGTGTATGCGGGTCTGGCGGAGAAGTTCCACGCGAACTTCGCGCAATTCCGGAGCCTGGTGCGGCCGGAGGTTGCGCAGGCGGGGCCGTAAGGTTCGACCCAACCGGGGGGCGAACGTAGAATCGGAGCCACCCGCCGCCGTTCGAAGGAGTAGCCGCGTGACCGCGAAGTACCTGAGCCAGTTGCGCCGCGAGGGCGCCATCGCCGAGATCGCGAAGGTGAAGTTCCCGTTCCCGGAGCCCGAGCACCCGGATTTCGAGACGATCGTGAATGTGCCGAAGCCGCGCATGGCGGTGGGAGAAGACGGCGGCAAGGACCTGTTCCCGGATATCGTGGTGGTTCGGCGGCCCGGGCAGTGGCTGCTGATGATGGCGGAGGTCGAGACGCCGGACACGCTGACCGACGAGACGGCGCTGAACGACTGGCTGCCAATGTCGAAGGTTGGGGAGCTGTTTGTCTATGTGCCAACGGGGCACGTGCCGGAGACCAGGGCGCTGCTGAAGAAGCACAAGATCAAGGTGGCGGGCATTCGGACGTGGCGGTTCCGGCCGGTGTGGGGATTGGACGTCGCGGAGGCGTAAGGGCGCCAGACGGGCTGGCGTCTATTCGTAGCGGAGGGCGTCTCCGGGACGGAGGCGAGCGGCACGCCGGAGTGGCGGCATGACTACGACCCAGGACAATGCGAGCGTGAGGACGAGGGCAATGGGCGGGTACCAGAGGGGATACCGGTAGGGTATCGACCCGAAGTCGAACAGTTCGCTCACAATGGTCACGAGCATCTTCCCGATCAACCAGCCCGCGGGGACAGCGAGAAGCCAGCCGACGGCGGCGACCGCGAGGGCTTCGGCACGGAAGATGCGGGTGATATCGCGGGAGCTGGCGCCGATGCAACGAAGAATGCCCACCTCGCGGGTCCGCTCGATGACGTTCATGGTCATCATGTTGACGAGGCCGATGAGCCCGATTGCAACGATCGGGATGCCCATGACGGCGAGCACGCCGACGAGGGTGCGATTGCTGGCCAGGTTGGCTTCTTTTTCGACGTAGCGGATCTCGGTGGCGACGGGGTAGCCGGCGGCTTCGAGCGTGTCTTCGGCGAGGGCGGCGAGGCGGTCGATCGATGCTTCGTCGCGACCTTCGGAGACGAGCCAGTAGGCGTTGGTGTCGGTGCGTCCGAGGATGTCCTGGAACGTTTCGAACGGGACAAAAAAGGATTGGGCGTTGTTCATGAGCCGGGAGTCGATTCCTACGATGGTGAGTTCGACATCGCCCCGCGCGGAACCGGCAATGAGGGTATCGCCAACGCCGACGCCGTGGATGTTCGCGAGGGCGCGGCCGATAACGGCGACGCGGGCACGCGCTGTTCCATCCTCAGGTTCGAGCCAGCGGCCGGAAACGATGTCGGGATCGTAGAGCTGGACGGCGGTGCTGATGCCCCAGGTCTCGTATTGTTTTCCGCCGACCATGAGGTTGTTGTAGAGGAGGGGCTGGGCTGCGGAGACGCCATCGAGGTCGGTGAGGACAGCACCGGCGGCCTCGTCAAGGGCGACGTTAGAACTCTGGGCAACGATGACGTCCCACTTGAGCGTGTCCCAGGTGTCGGCGGTCAGCCTGGAGATGGTGACACCTAGGGCGAGGAAGCCAAGGGCGACGCCGACGGCGATCCCTACCTGGACGACGGTGCCGAGGGCCCGGGTCTTGCGCCGGATGATGTTGCGCAGGCCCATGCTGGCGGTGGCGGGAAGGGGAATCATGCGGAGCAGGTGGGCAGCACCGGCCGGGGGTGCAGCGGTGGAGGCGTTGAGGCCTTCGTGGACGGGGAGACGAGTCGCGCGGAGTATCGCCGGAACGGCCGCGACGGTTGTCCCCAGGATGCCGGTGAGCAAGCTAATGACGACGATGGCCCAGGCGACTCCCCACTGCGGCGTGACCCCGAGGAACTCTCCACCGACGAAGCGGGCAAGCAGGTTGCTGAAGGGGATGCCGATGGCAACCCCCAATACCGATCCGGCGATTGCGAGCAGCGACACAGTGCGCAGGAAAGAGAAGCCGATCTGGCGGGGACGGCCACCGATCGCCTTCATGATGGCGATCTCCCGCCGCTGTTCGGCGACCATGGTGGTCATGGTGTTTGAAACCAGGGCGACGGCGGAAATGAGCGCCAGGATGGCCCCGACGTAGAAGAGGGTGCTGAAGTTATTGAAGACGTCCTGGCCGGGCCAGGTACCGGCCTCCCGAGTATCGGGCAGGTTGGTGAAGACGACCTCGGGATGGTGTTCGTTGAGCCAGGCTTGAACGGCCGCGGTCACCTCGATGGCGCGTTCGGGATCAGCAACGCGGAATTCGAGGGAATTGACGCCGCGGGCCCCGGCGATGGTGTTCACGGTGCCCTGGGGTGCATAGAGCACGACGGTGCCTTCGAGGGCGAACTGGGAGAACTCGAGGGTGCGTCCGACGCCAGTCAGGGCGAGGGGATGGAGCTGGCCGGAGTTGTCTGCAACCTCGATGGTCGTGGCGGCGCCGGGCTTGAGGCGTCCGCTGCGGCCGTTTTCGGCGTCGCTGAGGGCTTCTCCCGCGGCGGGGAGCGAGCCCTGTTCGATCTCGACGACATTCACCTGTTGCGCCTCGAAGTCTTCGACGCCGACGAGGACGACATCCTCCCGCCGATCGCCAATCCGCGCCTGGGTGAAGAACGTGGTGCGCGCTTCGAGAGATTCCACCCCGGGGAGTGTGCGCAGCGCCTGGATGCCGGCGTCGTCCAGCTGGATGTCCTCGGTGCGGACGCGCAGGTCGTGGAGGCGGTCGTGGTCAATGCGGGAGTTCATAGCCCGGTCCATGAGCGTGGGGAGCGCGAACATGGCGAGGCTGGCCACTGCAGCGGCGATGGTGGCAATAGTGAAGAACGAGCGCGCGCGGCGCCTGGCGATGTCCTGCCATGACTTGCGGTAGAGGACGCTCATCGTGCTACCCGTCGCTCGCGATCATGCCGTCGCGGATGGCGATTCGGCGGCGAGCACGTTCGGCCAGCTCGCGGTCGTGCGTGACATAGACGACGGTAACGCCGCGCTTGTTGAGGTCGGCGAGCAGATCAAAGACGCGGCGAGCGGCCTCAGTGTCGAGGTTGCCGGTTGGCTCGTCGCCGACCAACAGGACGGGGTCGCAGGCGAGCGCGCGGGCGATGGCAACGCGCTGTTGTTCGCCCCCCGAAAGCTCCGACGGGAGATGGTCGGCCCGGTCTCCGAGCCCGACGAGTTCGAGGTTGCGGCGGGCGCGCGCGGTCCGTTCGGCGCCGTGAGAGAGCCGTGCGAGCTCCATGGGGAGGAGCGCGTTTTCGAGAGCGGTAAGGGTTGGCAGGAGCTGGAAGAACTGGAAGACGATGCCGACTCTGCGTCCGCGCCAGGCAGCGAGCTTCTCCTCGCTGAGGGCATCGATCCGCTGGCCATCGACGGTGACGGTGCCCGCGGTGGGCCGATCGATCCCGGTGATGAGGTTGAGGATGGTCGATTTGCCGCTGCCGGAGGGGCCGACGATGGAGACCATCTCGCCCGGTTCGATGGTGAGGTTGACGCCGCGAAGCGCCATGTGGGAGAGGCGGCCGGTGTGGTAGACCTTTTCGGCGCCAACGAGCTGGATGAGCGGGGACGGGGCCGGGAGCGGCGGGGTTGCTGCCGTTGTGGGAGATGTCACGATGTGGTCGTCCTCCAGGTGTGTTCGGCAGTCGCCTTCCAAGGCGGGGCACCTCGCAGTCTAACCGCGGGTTGGACAACGGAAGTCACTCGAACGAGTGAGATCTGGAGGCAATGATCCGTCACGGTGAGATGGCAGGAGTGAGTGTTGCGCTGTAGGCTGCGGACTGTGATTACGACAATCGTGACCTTCCGGCACGGACCTGAAACGTACGAGCGCGAACGGCTGGAGGCGATCTCGCATTCGACGGCGCCCAAGTACCGGGGGATGGCGGGACTCATAGCGAAGACGTACTGGTACGACGACGAGCGGCGGGAGCACGGCGGATTCTATGTGTGGGAGACGCGGGAGGCGGCTGAGGCCGTGCATACACCCGAGCACGTCACGCGGCTGGAGTCGCTGTACGGGGTACGGCCTGAGGTGCGTTACGTCGACGCGCCGATCTTCGTGAACAACGGGTAGTATGGGCGAAGGTGAACATTTTCTTCGACGTGGACCACACGCTGGTGTTTATCGACCAGCACACGAACGCGCTGCGGCCGGGCGCGCACGAGGCGATGCGGCGGTTGAAGGCTGCGGGGCACGGGGTGTTCGTTTGGTCGGCTTCGGGGCTGGCACACGTGGAGCGGGTGGTGCACCTGCACGGGCTGGGCGAGTGGGTGGACGGGATGTTCGACAAGGACCCGCGGGTGCAGCCATACCCGGATTTCATCATCGACGACGACTGGTACCTGGTGGAGAAGTACGGGGGCCACTGCGTGAGCCAGTACAAGGCGGTGAATCCCGAGGACCGGGAGTTCGAGGATGCGCTCTTCAAGCTGGCTGAGCTCGGACACCTGTAGGGGATAGCGGATAGGGGTCAGGTTGGCGCGTGGGCTGTTTGTTGAGCCGTTTTACGGGGGGAGCCACCGGGCTTTCCTGGATGGGCTGGTTGCGCATGGAGGGCACGAACTCGAGATGCTGACCTTGCCCGAGGGAGAGTGGCGGCGGCGGATGCGGCGAGGTGCACAGGAGCTGGCGGCACGGGCGGACGAAGCGCTGGGAGGATTCGACTTCCTGGTCGTGAGCGACATGCTGGACCTGCCGGTGTTCCTGGCGCTGACGCGGCCGCGATTCGAGCGCGTGCCCGTGATGGCGTACTTCCACGAGAACCAGTTCACCTATCCGCGGCTGCGCGGGACGAAGTTCAATTCGTGGTTCGGGCAGGTGAACTACCTGACGGCGCTGACAGCGGACGTGGTGGTGTTCAACTCCGAGTTCCACAGGGGGGACTTCCTGGGGGCGTTGCGGACGCTGGCCGAGCAGCCGAACAACTGGCTGGTGGCGGAGACCATCGATGCGATCGAGCGTAAGAGCATGGTGCTGCCTGTAGGGGTAGAGCTGGGCTGGATCGCGGAGCTCCGTAGGGAGCGGCCGGAGAGCCAGCCGCGAACCATCCTGTGGAACCACCGGTGGGAGTTCGATAAGGCGCCGGAGATGTTCGCGCGGGTGGTGTGCGGGCTGGCCGAGGAGGGTGTGCCGTTCCGGCTCGCCATCGCGGGAGAGCCGGGCGACAACCCGAGCGAGGCGATGTGGCGGGTGCGGGACGCGCTCGGCGAGCGGGTTGTGCACTTCGGTTTCGCGGAGTCGCAGGAGGCGTATGGGCGGCTGTTGTGGTCGAGCGACATCGTCATCAGCACGACCCGGCACGAGTTCTTCGGAGTAGGGATGGTGGAGGCGATGGCGGCGGGATGCGTGCCGATCGCGCCGAGGCGGTACAACTACCCGGTGCTGGTGCCGGGCGATCTGCATGAGCGGCTGTTATTCGAGACGGAAGAGGAGCTCACGCACAGGCTGCGCGCGTTGATGACGGGGCCGTTGCCGGACCGGCGGGTGATGATGGCCTCGGCGGCCCGGTTCGGCTGGGAACGAGTGGGGCTGCAGTGGGCGGAGGCGCTTGGCGCGCTGGCGGGGCGACAGGAGAGGCCCGCGGTTAGAATGGGTTGATGGCGACGCGAAGCCGGGCCGGCGCACTGGACTGGCGGGCATGGCTCGGGCAGGCGCGGCAACAACTCCCCTGGTTTGTCAGCCGGCCGGCCGGCGTGGTGGTGCGGACGTTCCGGTTCTATTCGGCGGACAACTGCAGCATTTATGCGGCGGCGATCGCGTACTACGCGATCTTCTCGCTGGTGCCGCTGGCGCTCCTGACGCTATCGATTTTCGGGGTGTTCGTGAGCCGCGAAGAGATTGTGGACTTCGTGTTCGAGCAGTTCGCGCTGCAGGACACGGCCGCCGTGCGCGAGGACGTCGACCGGATCGTGGGTCAGGCGGGCGAATTCAGCCTTGCTGGCCTGTCGTTTGGCGCCGTCGGCCTGTTCTGGTCCGGGAGCGGGATTTTTTCCGCGCTGCGGCGGGGATTGAACGCGACGACGCACATGCCGCGGGGACGGGCATTCTGGCGGAGCAAGCTGTTGGACCTGGCGCTGGTGCCAAGTGTGGGGCTGCTGGTGGTGGTGTCGATTGGCCTGACGGCGGCCAGCCGGCTGGCAATTGACCGTGCGGGGGACCTCGGCGTGATCGAGATCAATACGGGCACCGCTACGAGTCTGTTCGGCATCTTCCTGCCGACACTGGTGTCGTTCCCGACGTTCGTGCTGATGTACCGGTTTGTCCCATCGCACCGGGTGGGGTGGCGGGAGGCGCTGGTGAGCGCGAGCTTCGCGACGATCGTGTTCGAGGCGTTCAAGAACGCGATCGCGCTGATCTTCAGCTTCACGGCGTTCACGCAGGACCAGGCGATCTATGCCGGTATCGGGACGGCACTGGTGATCCTTTTCGTGGTGTTCCTGGCGGGGTCGATCATCCTGCTGGGGGCGGAGTTCGGGCGGGCGGCGATGCGGGGGGACGAGACGGCGACGGAGGAGGGGGACGTGGTGGGGCAAGGAGATGGGGCGGTCCTCCCGGGTTGATTCGAGCTTTTGCAACAAGAAAGTAGCTAAAGTCTGGAATGCGGGGTAAACTGGGCGCGTGCAAGGTACACGCGAACGGATCCTGGAATACATCTGCGAGCACCGCGGGGCGCGCGCTGAGGAGCTGGCGGAACAGTTCGGCGTCACGGCGGCTGCGGTGCGGCGGCACCTGGACAACCTGCGGGCGGACGGGCTGGTGGATGCGCGAGCGGTGAAGCAGGCGACGGGGCGGCCGTATCACGCGTACTTCCCCACGGACAAGGCGACGCAAACGATGCCGCCTGCCTATGCGGACCTGTTGGCCCGGATGTTGCGGAGCCTCGGAGAGCAGGACGAGGTGATCTCGACGGTGATGGCGAGCGTGGCGGAGTCGCTGGCTTCGCGGCACCGGAGCGACATCCCGGGCAGTGCGGCAATCGAGGAAGTCATCGCGCAGGTGACGGCGAGCCTGAAGACGGAAGGGATCCTGGAGGCGTGGCGGTCGGAGGCGGACGGCTTCCACCTGGTGAACAGTTCATGTCCGTATCACAAGGCGGCGGAGATTTCGACGCTGCCGTGTGAGTCGGACCGGAAAGCGATCGAGCTCCTGCTGGGGTTGGATGTCGAACAGCTCAATCGGATTGTCGATGGGGCGCCACTTTGTGAATACCTGGTCCGCGGCGGAAGCGGCCAGCCGCAGATCATCGAACTTGGATAAGGGGAACGCAGCTATGACAGCTCTGCTGGAGATCAAGAACCTCCGGGCCAACATCGGCGACAAGGAAATCCTGAAGGGCCTGTCGCTGACCATCAACAAGGGCGAAGTCCACGCCATCATGGGGCCGAACGGCTCGGGCAAGAGCACGCTCGCGAATGTGTTGATGGGGAACCCGAGCTACAAAGTCACAGGCGGAGAGGTGAAGTTCAAGGGGCAATCGATCCTCGAGATGGCTCCGGACGAGCGGGCGCGGCTCGGGCTGTTCCTGGCGTTCCAGTACCCGGTGGCCATCCCCGGGGTAACGCTGGTGAACTTCATGCGGCAGGCGGTGAACGCGGTGCGCGGGCAGGAAGTGCCAATCCGGGAGTTCCGGGAGTCGCTGTTCAAGAAGATGGACCTGCTGAAGGTGGACCAGGACTTCGCGCGCCGGTATGTGAACGACGGCTTCAGCGGCGGCGAGAAGAAGCGGGCCGAGATGCTCCAGATGGCGATGCTCGAGCCAGCGATGGCGGTGCTGGACGAGACGGACTCGGGGCTGGACATCGACGCGCTACGGACCGTGGCAGAGGGCGTGAATGCGCTGATGAACCCGGAGATGGGGCTGCTGTTGATTACCCACTACCAGCGGCTGCTGAACTACATCAAGCCGCAGTTTGTGCATGTGCTGGTTGAAGGCGCGATCGTGCGATCGGGCGGACCGGAACTGGCGGAGCATCTCGAGGCAGCGGGTTACGACGAATTCGAAGCCGCAGCCGCGGCGACGGCCTGAAGGGGGTAGCGATGACGACCGCACCAGAATCCATCGTTTCTGACTACAAGTACGGGTTTTTCGACAAGGAAGAGGCCCTGTTCAAGGCGAACAAGGGGCTGAACGCCGACATCGTGAACATGATTTCGGATATGAAGGACGAGCCGCAATGGATGCGGGAGTTCCGGCTGCGTTCGCTGGAGCTGTTCTACCAGAAGGAAGACCCGGCCTGGGGGAGCGAGGTGCTGAAGGAGCTCGACTTCGACAGCATCCACTACTTCGTGCGGGCGACGGACCGCGACGAGCGCTCATGGGACGACGTGCCCGAGTACATCCGGAACACGTTCGACAAGCTGGGCATTCCCGAGGCGGAGAAGAAGTACCTCGCGGGCGTTGGCGCGCAGTACGACTCCGAAGTTGTGTACCACAACATCCGGGAGGACCTGGAGAAACTGGGCGTGGTCTTCCTCGGCACGGACCAGGCGCTGAAGGAGCACGAAGACATCTTCAAGGAATACTTCGGGACGATCGTGCCGCCCGGGGACAACCGCTATGCGGCCTTGAACAGCGCGGTGTGGAGCGGGGGGTCGTTCATTTACGTGCCGAAGGGCGTGAAGGTCGACATCCCGCTGCAGGCGTACTTCCGGATCAACACGCAGAACATGGGGCAGTTCGAGCGGACCCTGATCATAGCGGACGAGGGCAGCCAGATCCATTATGTCGAGGGCTGCACCGCGCCGATCTACAGCTCGGACTCGTTGCACAGCGCGGTGGTGGAAATCATCGTGAAGAAGAACGCGCGGGTGCGATACACAACCATCCAGAACTGGTCGAACAACGTGTTCAACCTGGTGACGAAGCGCGCGGCGGCGTACGAGAACGCGGTAATGGAGTGGGTCGACGGGAACCTGGGATCGAAGCTCACGACCAAGTTCCCCAGCGTGTACCTGATGGAACCGGGCGCCCACGCGGAGATCCTCTCGCTGGCGTTCGCGGGCAACGGCCAGCACCAGGACGCCGGGGGGAAAGTGGTCCATGCCGCCTCGAACACGACCTCGACGATCATTTCGAAGTCGCTGAGCAAGGATGGCGGGCGGACGAGCTATCGAGGGCTGCTGAAGGTATACGAGGGCTGCGAGAACGTGAAGGCGAACGTGCGTTGCGACGCGCTGTTGCTGGACGAGAACTCGCGGTCGGACACATACCCGACGATGGAAATCGACTCGCCGGATGTGAGCATCCAGCACGAGGCGTATGTCTCGAAGCTGGGAGAGGACCAGCTCTTCTACCTGATGAGCCGGGGCATGAGCGAGGAGGCGGCGGCGAAGATGATCGTGAACGGCTTCGTCGAGCCGATCGTGAAAGAGCTGCCGATGGAATATGCAGTCGAGTTAAACCGGCTGATCGAACTCCAGATGGAAGGTGCGGTCGGTTAGCCCGGCCGCGGAATCGGAAGGGCTGAATCGTGGGCCGACGGGGTATCGAGCAGTTGCTGTATGCGTTTGACCGTTCGCTGGAAGGCGACCCGGCCACTCCGGGGCGCAACTGGCACGCGCTCATGGTGAACGTCGCCTCGACTGACCCTGCCGACTGGAACTGGGCTCCGGAAGGTGGAAACCGCACCATTGCCCAATTCCTGGAAGAGCTTGGCGGCGCAATCCGCGTTTATGCGAGCCAGGGGTTCGGCGACAAGTCGCAGCACTGGAAGGTGCCCGGTTCGGTCCCGGTGCCTGCAGGTGACGCTGGTCCTGAGGAGTGGGTCGAGTGGGTGCGGGAGGGCAACCGGATCTTCCGCGCCTGCATCGAGGGGCTGACCGACGACGAGCAACTCTTCGAGCGGCGGCTGAGCCCGCAAGGGGAGATGCAAGAAACCCGGTGGCTCATCGCCACCATGATCGAACACAACCTCTACCACTCGGGTGAGATTAATCACATTCGAGCGCTACGCCAGGGAGATGATTTCTAGATGGCATCGAACCGAGTGTTAGAGGCAAGAGGAAGAGGTAGCGAATGACTGCGGTGGTAGAACAGCGACTCGACTTCACGACCGCGAGCCAGGCTGCGGGACGCGAGTGGAACGACGCGCCGTGGCAGGCGACCCTGCGCGCGCGCGGGGCGAAGCTCGCGAACGAACTGGACTGGCCGGATTCGCGGGCGGAGCGGCCGTGGAAGTACTACGACACGACGCGGATCGGGCTGACACCGGAGTCGCGGCTGGCTGACGTCGGCGTGACGATCGCCGGGGACGCCGCGGGCTATGCCCAGCGCTTCGGCGAGGCGAAAGGCGTGGCTGCAGAGACCATCGCCCGGCATGCCGGCACAGTGGTACTGCCGGAGACGGACCGCCTGACGGCGCTGCACTATGCACTTTTGCGCGACGGTGTGCTGGTGAACGTGCCGGCGAACGTCGAGGTCGCAGAGCCGATCCGGCTGGTGCGGAGCGTCTCGAAGGCCGGCGTGAGCACGCCGCACACGCTCATCGTTACAGGCGCAAACAGCCGGGTGACGGTGGTGCAGGAGTACACGTCGAGCGACGAGGCGATCGTGGCACTGCCCGTCGCGGAGATACTCCCGGGGCCGGGGGCGGAGGTTTCCTACTACTGCATCCACAGCTGGGGCTCACGGACGAAGGTGTTCGCGCACCAGAGGTTCCTGGGGGCAGAGCATGATGCCACCTTCCGGAACCTGCACCTGGTCCTGGGGGGCGAGGTAGTAAAGGGCCACCTGGAATCGACGCTGCAGGGGCGGGGTACAGCGAGCGAGCTGCTTGGCGTGGCGTACGGGACGGGCGAGTCCCAGGCGGACTTCTACACGCTCCAGGACCACATCGGGCCGGATACGCGGAGCGACCTCCTCTACAAGTCGGCGCTGCGCGACTCGTCGCGGGCGGTCTACTACGGTCAGACGCGGGTGGGCCTGGACGCCAAGAACGCGGACGCGAACCAGGAGAACCGCAACCTTCTCCTGAGCAAGACGGCCCGGGCCGATAGCGATCCGGTGCTGGAGATCCTGACGAGCAACATCATCCGGGCATCGCATGGGGCGACGGCGGGACCGGTGGACCAGGAGCAGCTGTACTACATGCAGGCGCGGGGGATCCGCCACCGGGACGCCGAGGCCATGCTCGTGCGCGCGTTCCTGGAGGCGGTGCTGGGCCGCGTGCCCAACGAAGCAGCCCGCGAAGAACTGAGTGCGAAACTCGAAGCGAAGCTGGAGCAGTCCTGATGGCGTGGGTGCAGGTCGGGAACGAGGACGACGTGGCGGCAGGCGAGGCCGCGGTGGTGGAGGCCGGCGGGAAGCGCCTGGCACTCTGCAACACGGGCGAAGGACTGTACGCCATCGATGACGTGTGCACCCACGACGGGGGGCCGCTCGACCAGGGGAAGCTCGACGGGAAGCAGATCGAGTGTCCCCGCCACGGCGCGCGGTTCGACGTGACGACCGGGCGGGCGCTGTGCCTGCCGGCCGTGCGACCGGTGCGGACGTATCCGGTCCGGGTGCACAACGGAACCGTGGAAGTCGAGGTTTGAGAACGAGCCATGCCGCACGCGGAGGAGGACAGGCCGTGATCAACCCGCGAGAGATCCGCAAGGACTTCCCGATCCTGGAGCAGCAGGTGAATGGCCGGCCGCTGGTGTACCTGGATAACGCGGCGACGACGCAGAAGCCGCGCCAGGTGATCGAAGCGCTGGTCCGCTACTACGAGACTTCGAACGCGAATATCCACCGTGGCATCCACACGCTGGCGGTGCGAGCGACCGAGCAGTACGAAGCTGTGCGCGGGAAGACGGCAGTGTTCCTGAAGGCATCGCACGCGGAGGACATCGTGTTCACGAGGAACACGACGGAGGCGCTCAACCTGGTGGCGCGGGCGTGGGGCGACGCGAACGTGCATGAGGGCGACGAGATCGTGCTCACGCTGATGGAGCACCATTCGAACATCGTGCCGTGGCAGCAGTTGGCGCGACGGACCGGGGCGGTGCTGCGATACGCCGGGATCACGCCGGAGGGGAAGCTCGACCTGGATGAGGTGCGGGGAATGATTGGCCCGCGCACGAAGGTTGTGAGCGTGGTCCACATGTCGAACGTCCTCGGGACAATCAACCCGGTGGCGGAGATCGGCGAGATGGCGCGGAAAGCCGGGGCACTGATGGTGGTAGATGGGGCGCAGAGTGCGCCGCACCTGCCGGTGGACATTGAGGCGCTTGGTTGTGACTTCTTCGCGTTTTCGGCGCACAAGATGCTGGGGCCGACGGGCGTTGGGGTGTTGTGGGCGCGGCGGGGCCTGCTCGAGACGATGGAGCCGTTCCTCGGTGGCGGCGACATGATTGCCCTGGTACGGCAGGACGAATCGACGTGGGCAGATGTGCCGCACAAGTTCGAGGCGGGCACACCGAACATAGCCGACGTGATTGCGTTCGGGGCGGCGCTGGACTACCTCGGGAACCTGGGGATGGGCGCGGTACGGGCCCACGAAATGGCGCTGACCGCGTATGCGATGGAGCAGCTTTCGAGCATCGAAGGGCTGAAGATGCACGGGCCGGAGCGGGCGGACGAGCGCGGGGGAGTAGTGAGCTTCGCGATGAACCTGGCCCACCCGCACGACATTGCGACGATCGCGGATGGCCACGGGGTGGCTATCCGGGCGGGGCACCACTGCGCGCAGCTGTTGATGCGTCACCTCGGGGTGGCTGCGACTAGCCGGGCAAGCTTTAGTATCTACAACGACAAAGACGATATCGAGGCGCTGGCGGAGGCGCTGGAACATGTGAACCGGGTGTTTGGTGATGGCAGTAGCAGAGCCGCAATTTGACGACCTTTACCGGGAGATCATCCTGGACCACTACCGGCGACCCCGGAACCGGGGAGAGCTGGCCGCGCCATCGCAGCGCGTGGAAGGGGTGAACCCGGTCTGCGGCGATGAGATCCACCTGGACCTGGAGATCGGCGATAACACGATCCGTGACGTGAGCTACTGGGGACACGGCTGCTCGATCAGCCAATCGAGTGCTTCGATGCTGACGGAGCGGCTGAAGGGCTGCTCGATCGAAGAAGCCGAGCGAGTAATGGGGAAGGTGCGCGCGATGCTGATTGACGGCGCGACACCGGACGACGAGATCGGCGACCTCCAGGCTCTGGAGGGCGTAGCCAGGCTGCCGGTGCGCGTGAAGTGCGCGCTCCTGTGCTGGAATGTGCTCAAAGAGGGGCTCCAGCAGGCCACCACAGCTGCCTGAGGAGGCAAGAGATGACCGAAACGACGACCGCGCCCACACATGACGAACTGATGGCGAAGCTGCGGGAAGTGAACGACCCGGAGATCAACCTGAGCATCGTGGACCTTGGGCTGATTTATGACGTGCAGTACGAAGACGGCGACGTGCTGGTGACGATGACCCTGACCAGCCCGGGCTGCCCGCTCGGCCCGGTGATCCGGGGCGAGGCGTATGCCAAGCTGCGCGAAGTTCCCGGGGTGAAGGATGTGGATGTCCAGATCGTCTGGAGCCCGCCGTGGGACCCGCGGACGATGGCAAGCGACGATGTGAAGATGCAGCTGGGGATCTGGTAAGACCGCGGCCGGAACCGTTCAGAACGGAAGGAACGGGAACACCATCCGGGAGATCAAGTTCAAGGCGATGACCCAGGCGGGGGGCTCATCGTCGGTGGCATGCTCATCGACGGTGGAGGCGGCAAGGCCCTGGTGCGGAGCCAGCTGGTAGACCGCGACGATCTCGCCGATATCGAACCAGGTGCCGCGGCAGGGCGCGCACTGGTCGAGGACGACACCGTTTCTTTCGTAGCGTTCCATCGGCTTGCCGCAGTCCGGGCAGTTGAGCGCCGGGAGGGACTTGCCGCACGAGCGGCAGGTGTCGTCGGGCTTGAGGCGACCGTGGCAGGCCCGGCAGCGGCGCGGGGCCATCGCCTGTTCAAGGGCGGGGTGCCCGGCACCGGGGTCGGCGACCCCCCGGGCGAGGGAATCACCGACCGCCCAGAAGCCGTAGCAGCGGGTGCAGAACCGGAGCGGGTCGATCGTCTGGAGTTCGAAGCGGCGGAAGACGCTCATCTCCGGGTGGTCTGAGCAATAGGGGCAGGGGGACTGGGGCTCCGGGCGGGGGAATTGCGCGGCGTGGCGCCGAAGGTCGGCGAAGATCGCATCGGTGTTGCGTTCCCAGGAGCCTGAGGCGGCTCGGGCCCGGGCGTCGGCCAGCCAGCGGTCATCGGCGGTGGTGGTCACAGTTAGAGATTCGGCGCGTGAGCGGGGTCTGCGCAGCACGGGAGCCTCAACCGACTCGCGTGTAGACTTGAGGTTGCGATGAGCTGCGAAGAAGAGACAGCCGGATTGCTGCGCCGCGCGGGCCACAAGATGACCCCACAGCGGCTGATGATCGTGCGCGCCTTACGGCATGCGGAGGGGCACGTGAGCGCCGCGCAGATTGCTGAGCAGGTACGCGAGGCCTACCCATTCGTCGACGTGAGCACGGTGTACCGGACGCTGGATGTGTTGAAGCGGATGCGGCTGGCGACGTCGACGGACATGGGTTCGGGCGATGTGCTGTTCGAGTGGGCGCCGGAAGAGCCGCACCACCACCTGGTCTGTTCGAGCTGCGGGCACGTGGTGGAGGTTGGGCACGAGTACCTGGCGGCACTGGAGACCTCTTTGCTTGAGGACTTCGGGTTCGCTCCAGACATGCACCACTTCGCGATATTCGGCCTGTGCCGGGAGTGCCAGCTGGCCGAGAGCACCGATGCCGACGCGTCGTGACCTGATTGCGGCGCTCGAACGGGCAGTCGGCCGGGAACACGTGCTCTGGCGGCCGGAAGACCTGGCGGTGTACGAGTTCGACGGGACGATCGAGAAGTCGATGCCGCACGCGGTGGTGCTGCCGGGGACGACGGAAGAGGTGGCCGCGGCCGTGCGGGCGTGCAACCGGCTGGGCGTGCCGATCACGCCGCGCGGGGCCGGGACGGGGCTGAGCGGCGGTTCGGTGCCGGCGAAACGGGGCGTGGTGATCGGGACCGGGCGAATGCGGCAGATCCTGGAGATCGACCCGGTGGACCTGGTGGCGGTGGTGGAGCCAGGGGTGCCGAACCTGGACGTCTCGAAGGCGGCGGCGCCCTTCGGGCTGTTCTACGCGCCGGACCCGAGTTCTCAGCAAGCGTGCAGCATCGGCGGGAACGTGGCCGAGAACGCCGGGGGGCCGCATTGCCTGGCGCTCGGGGTGACCCAGAACCACGTGCTCGGGATGGAGGTGGTGACAGCCGCCGGCGAGGTCGCGTGGCTCGGAGGACGGGTGGTGGATTCGTTCGGATACGACCTGCGCGGGGCCTTCATCGGGAGCGAGGGGACGCTGGGAATTGTGACGAAGGTGGTGTTGAAGCTGCTGCCGGTCCCGGCGAGCGTGGTCACACTGCTGGCCGCGTTCGACACCGTGGAGCAGGCAAGCGAGACAGTTTCGAGCATCATCGGGGCGGGGATCATTCCGGCGGCGATGGAGATGATGGACCGGTTGTGCCTGCAGGCGGCGGAGGCGGGGTTCCAGTGCGGATATCCGCCGGACGCCGGCGCTGTGCTGCTGGTGGAACTGGACGGACTGCCGGAGGCCATTGATTCGGAAGCGGCGCGCGTGCGGGCGGAGTGCCTGGAGCGGGGAGCGGTGGACGTGCGGGTGGCGAGCAGCGACAGGGAGCGCGCGTTGCTCTGGAAGGGGCGGAAGAACGCGATCCCGGCGCTGGGGCGGCTGGCGCCCAACTACTACATCGTCGACGGCGTCGTTCCGCGTTCGAAGCTTGTGGACGTGATGCAGGTGGTGGGCGAGGTCTCCGAGCGGACCGGTATCCCGATTGCGAACGTGTTCCACGCGGGGGACGGGAACCTGCACCCCCTGGTGCTGTTCGACGAGCGCGAGCCGGGGATGACCGAGCGGGTACTTGATGCGGCAGCCCAGATCATGAAGGCGTGCGTGGACGCAGGTGGGGCGCTGAGCGGGGAGCACGGCATCGGGGCGGAGAAGCGGCAGTTCATGCCGTGGCTGTACGGCGAGACAGACATCGAGAACATGGAGCGTTTGCGGGGCACGTTCGGCAACACCGGACAGTTCAACCCGTGCAAGCTGCTGCCAGGGGGGATCGGCTGCGGGGAGATGGCGCACCAGGCGGCGGCGGTGCGAGCGGCGGGGCCGGATGCGTATGTCTGACGGGGGAGGAGGGAGGAGGGAGGAGGGAGGAGCCGGTGGCGGCGCCCGCGTGCGAGGACGGATGGCCGACCGGATCCTGGCGCCTGCGACGGTGGAAGAGTTGCGGGAGGTAGTACGGGAGCGGGATGGGCGGACGCTGGCTCCCCTGGGTGGTGGGACGCGGATGCAGCTGGGATATGCGCCCGGGCAGCCGTTCACGCTGGTGGAGTTGCGGGAGGCACTTTCCGGTGACGTGGAGCATGCGCCGGAGGACCTGACGCTGCTGGCGCCGGCCGGTGTGACTGTCGCGGAAGTGAACCGGCAGCTGGCGGCGCACGGACAATTTCTGCCGCTAGACCCACCGTGGCCAGAACTGGCGACGTTGGGCGGGACGCTGGCGGTGGGGACGGGCGGACCGGTGCAGACGCGTTACGGGCTGCCGCGGGACCTCGTGCTGGGGATGACGGTCCTGCGGGCCGATGGTGAACTGGTGAAGGCCGGCGGGCGGGTGGTGAAGAACGTGACCGGATATGACCTGCTGCGCCTGTGGTGCGGGTCACTGGGGACGCTGGGGATCATCACCGAAGTGGCGCTGCGCGTGCTGCCACTCCCGGAAAGCGTGGACCTGGAGGTGGAAGTGCCGGATGCGGAGTCCGGGATTGCGCTGGCGCGGGCGCTGTCGGCGGCGGACACGAGGCCGGAGGTGGCGGAGGTCGTGGGGGGGCGGGAAGGATGGCTGTTGCTGGTCCGGGCCCCGGGGCGGGCGGAGGCGGCAGTGCGGCGAGTGTGCGGAGGTCGGCCGGTGCAGACGGCCGGGCTCGAACGGTATGCACTGGCCCGGGACGCAGGGTTCCATGATGGCGTTGTGCTGACGCTGCGGTCGGCTACGGCGGCGGGACAGGTGGGTGACGTAGCGCGCAAGCTCGCGGTGCTGAAACCTGACGTGATGACGATCCGGCCCGTGACCGGGGCGGTGCGGGCAGCCTGGGGACGAGCCAGCGCTCCATCGGCGCGGGAGGTAGCCGCGGTGGTGGAACCGCTGCGCCGGTCGTTGGCAGGGGTTGGCGGAGCGGTGGTGATCGAGCGGATGCCGGAGAGCTACGAGATGCTTGTCGACCCGTGGGGCGAGGCGCCGGGATCGTACGGGCTGATGCGCAAGGTGAAGGCCGCATACGACCCGGACGGCCGGTTCAACCGGGGGAGGTTCGTTGGTGGCATCTGAGGGGCTGTGGCCGGTTCCGGGGGACGCACCCACGACGGAGGACCTGAGCCGCTGCGTGCACTGTGGGCTGTGCCTGAGCAGTTGTCCCACGTACCTGGTGACCGGGCTGGAAGTGGAGTCGCCCCGGGGGCGGATCCACTTCGCGAAACTGATCGCCGAAGGGCGGAGCGAGCTGACACCTGCCATCGGGCGACACTGGGACCTGTGCCTGCAGTGCCGGGCGTGCGAGGCAGTGTGCCCGAGCGGGGTGGCGTACGGGCGCATCCAGGAGCACGCCCGGGCGCAGCTTTCGGGCACGCCGGGAGGGCGGGTGCAGCGCGGATTACGGCGGTTGATGCTGCGGAACGTGATCGCGCGGCCACGACTGCTGGCCGCCGCGATGGCCCCGGCGCGGTGGTATACGGGCTCGCCGGTGCGGGGGCCACTGCGGCGAACGGGCGTGCTGCGACTACTTGGGCGGCTGGGCGCCGGAGAGCGGCAGCTGCCTGCGCGGACCGGCCGCCCTTTCCGGCCGGGAGACAAGCTGGCGCAGCCGGCGGAGGCGCGGGAACGGGCGCTGCTGTTCAGCGGGTGCGTGATGGGCGAACTGTTCGGGGAGGTGCACCGGGCGACCGGTCGGGTGCTGGCGCGAGCGGGTGTGGCCACCGAGGCGCCGGTGACGCAGAGCTGCTGCGGCGCGCTCCACGCTCACGATGGGGACCTGGAGTTCGCGCGGAAGCTGGCGCGCCGGAACATCGCGGCGTTCGAAGGGAGCGACCTGCCGATCGTGGTGAACTCAGCCGGTTGCGGGGCAGCGATGAAGGAGTACGGCGACCTGCTTGCGGGCGACGCGAAGTGGGCGGGCCGGGCGCGGACGTTCGCTGCGCGTGTGAAGGACCCGAGCGAGTACCTGGCGGAGGTAGGCGCGGACATCCCCGGGCGACTGGCGGCAAAGGTGGCTTACCAGGATGCGTGCCACCTGGCGCACGCGCAGGGGATACGGGAACAGCCGCGCGAGCTATTGCGGGGGATCGGGGGGTGTGATCTGGTTGAGACCCCCGGCGCCGACGAGTGTTGCGGAGCGGCCGGGATCTACAGCCTGGTGCAGCCGGAGATGTCGGCGCGGTTGCGTTCGCGGAAGGCCGAACAGTTCCGGGAGGCCAGGCCCGACATCGTCGTCACGGCCAACCCGGGATGCCAGATGCAGTACAACGCGGCGATCGCGGAAGCGGGGATCGACGCGCGGGTGATGCACCTGTTGGAGGTGCTGGACGAGGCGCAGGCGGCGGCGGAACAGGGTCAGCGGTAAGGCGCTTCAGGGCTGCACGTAGCGGGCTGCATCGAGGTGCTGCATCCAGAACGGCGACGGCGTTGGGCCTGCCACGCCCTTGCGGCGGAAGAGCTCGGAGGTCTGCTGCACCCAGGGAATAACGCCGCCGAAGCCAGCCTGGACGATGACCTGCTGGAGGGCCTGGACCGCGGTGCGGTCGCGGAGGGAGGAGTCGAGAGTGCGGGCGCCCTCGAAGGAGAGCCCGGAGGGCAGGCCGGGGAGGCCATGGTACCGCTCGATGAAGGCGCGGCGAGGATCGGGGGACGGGAGGGGCGGGCCCCAGCCGAACCAGAAGGCGGCCCGGCCATTGCCGTAGTAGCCGTCGAGAACTCGGCGGCTGATGGTGGTGTAGGTTTCGACGGCGGGCCGGAACTGGTCGCCGAGAACCTCGTTCAGGATGCCAGTGACGATCGAGCTGGCGCTGTACAGCGGATCGAAGACGCTCGGGAAGTCGATGGTGATGGTGCCGAGGGAGGGCCCGGCGGCGGCTTCCCAGCGCTGGCGGGCATCGCGAGCGTCGGCGGCGGGGTCGCGAGCGTAGCCGGGGTAGAGGGCGAGGACGCCCTCGGTGAGGGCGAATGCGGGATGGGCGGGAGGCACAGGGCCCGCCGGTACAGCGCGGCCGCCGAAG
>CAUJEQ010000090.1 GCA_963169135.1 Chloroflexota bacterium | reverse complement strand
GATGCGGCCCTGGGGATAGAGGGTAGGGGCGCAGACGATGATGGTGCCCTCGCGCTTGGCGTAGTGCTGCATGAGGCAGGCCACCAGGGCCGCGGAGACTTCGTTCTTGCCAGACTGGCGGGGGAACATGACGGTGAACTGGACACCTGGGCTCGCCGGGAGCTGCCCGTAGAGCGAACGGAGCACGCGGGCCTGGTAGGAGCGGAGGGCGGGGAGGATACGCATCGGGGGTATCGTTGCGAGTGGTGGGTTTTCGCTCCAAGTGGCGGTCGGCACTCTCCGGGGTGGCATGAGGGACGGGGCCCCAATCCGGGACGCGTCAGTACTGACGTGCTTCAGCATTGCCATCACCACCAGCGCAGTTGTGCCCAGTTGGCCGGTGGGACGCGCTCGCGCATCACCGGCATTCGGGCGATAGACATCCCGGCGCGCCCTGAGCGGAGCGCCTCGGATCGCCTTTTGCGCACCCGCTACGCGCTGCGGCGCCTGACCATGTAGACCGCCCCGCCAACCGCCAGCACGATCGCGATTGCGATGAGCCCGGACGCAACGACGATCGCGGTGTCGCTGTCACCACCCTGGCCATCGCCGGTTGCCGGCGGCTGGGGAGCGCTCGTCGGGCTGGCTGCAGCGGTTGGGCTCGTGCCGCCCGCTGCGGTCGTCGCGGTCGGTGTGCTGGTGGCGGCCAGCGTTGCGGTTGCGGTGGCCGCCGCAGTCGTGACTGCCGCCGCAAGCGTGGGTGTGGCCGTTGGGCTGTTCGTGGGCGCCAGCGTTGAGGTGGCCGTCGCGGCTGCCCCCGTTACGACGACCAGGCCGGTCATCGAGGGGTGGATGTCGCAGTGATAGACGTAGCTGCCGGCCGCCGAGAAGGTCTTCTGGTACGACGCTCCGCTGGCGAGCTGGCCTGACGCCAGCTCGCTGCCGCTATCGGATGAGACGGTGTGGGGGACGCCGGCGTCGTTGTTCGTCCAGGTGACGGTATCGCCGGCGGACACGGTTACGGTGCCCGGGGAGAAGGCGAAACCCACAATGGAGACCGAAGCGTCGGCGGCCGATGCGGGATGGTGGCCGGCGCCGAGGGCGGCCCCCAGCGCGATGAAGGTGGCGGCGAGAAGTACCGCCCCGGCTGGCAGGATTCTGCTCATGCGTCTTGTCCCTTCGTGTCCCGGCGTGCGGCCGGGTTCCGAGGAGAGCTACGGGGGCCAGCACATGCCGGGATTGGTTGCATACGCAAAATTCCCGGCATGTGGCGGCCGTCCAGTTAAGGCCGGGTACAGGCCTCAGGCAGCTCTTGGCGCGCGGCGCGCGTCCGCGGCGCCGCGCGCCGCGGATTGGATGCCGAGGGACTCCATGAAGGACGTCACGAAGGTCGGCCGGGTGGTCCGCCGGGCCTACCCGGTGGGGAGGAGGACCGTGAAGGTGGAGCCGTGGCCGGGCTCGGAGTTAAGGGCGATTGCGCCGCCGTGGGCGCGCACCGCCCCCAGGGCCGAGGCCAGCCCGAGGCCGTGGCCCGACTCCTTCGTCGTGAAGAAGGGGTCGAAGATGCGGGTTTGCACCGCCGGGTCCATGCCGACGCCGTCGTCGGAGACCTGGACCATCACGTACTTCGCGGCGGGCCTGGCCGCGACGAGCGGGGATGGCGCCGCTGCGCCCGGGTCGTCGACGGTGGACGTGCGGACCACCACGCGGCTGCCGGAGCCCCGGGTCGCCTCAACCGCGTTGATCAGGAGGTTGAGCACGAGCTGGCGGAGCTGGACGGCGTCGGCTTCGACCGGCGGTACGGGGGCGAACTCCTGGTCGATCTGGACCGGCGTGCCCGGGAGCTTGCGGGCGTAGCCGACGACTTCCGCGGCCAGGGCGGAGAGGTCGACCGGGCTGGTGTTTCGCTCGGACTTTCCGGCGAACGTGAGCAGCTGTTCCACGAGTTCGGACGCGCGGGTGGCGGCGCCCCGGGCTTCGGACAGGTAGTCGCGCAATTCGTCCGGTGCGGCGCCCATCTCCGCCAGTTCGATGTTGGCGGCGATGACGGTAAGGAGGTTGTTGAAGTCGTGGGCGATGCCGCTGGCCATGAGACCGAGGCTTTCGAGCTTCAGCGCCTGGACTCGTGCCGCTTCGAGCCGCTTGCGCTCGCTGATGTCGCGGATGGCGACGGTCGCGCCGATGACTTCGCCGCGGATGCCAAGGACGGGCGAGAAGGAGCCTTCGAACCAGCCGGGGGCAAGGCCCGGTACCCGGAACTCGCGCTCGATCGTGAACGTCTTGCCGGAGAGCGCGTTCTGGACTTCGCCGAGGAACGGGCGGCTCTCTCGGAAGAAGGGATAGTCGAGGAGGTTGGTGCCTTCGACGACGGCCGTGCCGGTGACGCGTTCGAAGAGACGCCCCGCGCGGGCGTTGATCCGGCGGATCGCAAGGACGGAGTCGACGATCATCATGGCGTCGCGCGAGCCGCGGAAGACGGCATCGGTTTCGGCGCGCGATTCGGCGAGGGCCTGCTGGGCCTGCTTCTCGCGCGTGACATCCATATAGACACCGACCATGCGGAGGGGCGTGCCGTCCGGGCCGCGTTCGGTGACTTTCCCGCGGGAGCGGATCCAGCGCCACCCGCCTGCGGCGGTGCGGAGGCGCCACTCGGATTCATACATCTCGGTTTCGCCATCGAGGTGGGCCCGCCAGGCGCGGGTGACCGCCTTCTGGTCGCCTCGGTGCATGTGCTGGAGGAAGTCGAACGTCTCGACGGGCCCCTCGTGGCGGTGGCCGAAGGCTTCCCAGAAGCCGTCCTGGAAGACGGTCGCGTCGGCGACGAGATCGGCTTCCCAGGTCCAGAGTCCGGCAGCTTCGACCGCGACGCGCAGGACATCGGGGTTTGGAAGGGAGGCCGGCGGTTCGGTGTGAGTCATGGTGGTCCGTCGGGCGTGGAAGAGCGCCCTGTTCGCTCGATCGTAGCCGATCCATCCCCCGGAGGTGTGGGCCTGATGCCTGCTATTGGCAGAGTCAGTCGCCGGCAGTCCGGCAGTCTATCGCTTCGGCAGGTGGCTCAGCCGGTGGCGGGCACGCCCAGTTCGGCGAGCAGACCCCGGACGCGACTTTCGATGTCGGCGGCGATGCGGCGGACGACTTCGGGCGGCTGGCCGGCGGGGTCGTCGACTTCCCAGTCCAGGTAGCGCTTGCCGGGATAGATGGGGCAGGCGTCGCCGCAGCCCATGGTGATGACGACGTCGGCGGCGCGCACCACTTCGTCAGAGAGGGGCTTGGGGAACTCCTGCGAGAGATCGATGCCCATCGCGGACATGACCTCGACGACGGCCGGGTTGATCTCCTCGGCGGGAGTGGAACCGGCGGAGCGGACGCTGACCTTGCCCCCGCTCAGTGTCGCGGTGAGCGCGGCGGCTACCTGGGAGCGGCCCGCGTTGTGCACGCAGACGAAGAGCACCTCCGGCTGGTCCTTTGCCACGGTTCCCTCGGCCTGCGCGAGCGCTTTGAGACGTTCGCGCGTGAAACGATGGACGAAGACCGGGACGAAATCCAGCACCCGGGCGCGGCCGCGGATGCTGTCGAAGGACTCCTGGACATAGCGTTCGACCGTTTCGATGCCGAAGATGCCGGCGAACTCCTGGTGGAGCGCTTCGGCTTCGCGGCGGATGCGCAGCCGCAGTTCGCCTTCTTCGGCCGGTGAGAGAGACACGGGTGCCATGATCGTTTCTCCTGTGGTGGCGGCGGGACCATGGTGCGCATGGCCTGTTAACCGGCTGTTAGCAGCGCGCAGCACAGGTGCTCGCATCTCGCATCTCACGACTCTACGATTCGCGGCATGATCCCGAAGGATGACCTGATCAACTACGTCGGCAACGTGCACGCGCGCACCTATGAAGCCGTCGAGCGGCTGGCCGACGCACACGTCCACTGGCGCCCGGCCCCGGGGGAGTTCAGCGTGGCCGAACTGGTCACGCATATCGCCAACGCACGCCTGATGAACATCGGCGCCATCCAGACCGGGGTTGCAAAGTACAGGGGCCACGCCGTGAAGGACGGGGTGACGGCGGCCGCCCTGCGCCGGCTGGTGTTGCGGACGGGGAAGACGACCGTCGCGGGGCTCGTGGATGCCGACCTGGAGCGGATCATCCCGAACCTGGCCGGGCCGGCATTCCCGGCTTGGCGGCGGGTGCTGGGCGGGCTGATCGAGCACGAGACGCACCACCGGAGCCAGCTGTGCAGCTATCTTTCGGCGCTGCAGATGGAGCCGCCGCCGTTGTTCGGGCTGCATGTGGAGGATCTGCCGCGGTAAGGGGAGAAGGGAGAAGGGAGGAGGGAAACCTCGCGTAGACTGCGCGGCTATGAGTACCCGGTTTGATTCGGCACCGGTGACATGAAGGTGCGGGAGGTGATTAAGCGCCTGGAGGAAGATGGCTGGGTGCTTGCCCGAACTCGAGGAAGCCACCGCCAGTTCAAACATCCTACGAAACGGTCGGTGATCACGGTTTCCGGCCACCCGTCCGTGGAGGTCCCCACTGGTACACTGAAGAACATCTGGCGGATGGCAGAGGTCGAGGACTCGAAATGAAGCAATACACCGTCATCATCGAAAAGGGTGAACACAGCTATGGCGCCTGGGTACCCGACCTCCCCGGCTGCGTCGCCGCCGCCGAAACGGTTACCGAGGTCGAGCAGCTCATCAAGGAAGCCATCGAGTTCCATGTCGAGGGGCTACGCGAGGAGGGGCTGGAAGTGCCCGAGCCTGCGTCGCGGGTGATCCAGGTGGCTGTGGGGGCGTAGGGAGGGGCGAGCGAGGAATTCCCCACTCCACCCCAACATCCGAGGGGGGCCAGGGATGGCGCGTTGCCCCTCCCCGCCGCGTCGCCAAGGTTGTTTTTCCCCTTCCGCTGCAAGCTCGCAACTCGCAACAACACACGCCCGCGAACGCATGCGGCCGGTCCCGTCCACGCATGGGGAGGGAGTCCGAACCGCGACCAGGAGGGAGCGGCACCGTCGCGTGCGCGGGATGACGCGCGGCAGCGTGATCCGGCGTGGGCGGGCTGCCGCGGGGGAGCAGCGGTGAGCGGCCTACTGTCCCGCGTGCCCCCACCACCCGGCGAGTCCGACCCTCGCGTAGACTGCGCGGCTATGAGCACCTGGTTTGATTCGGCGCGGTTTGGAATGTTCATCCACTGGGGGCACTCGTCGCAGCAGGGCGTCGAGCTCTCCTGGCCAATGGTCGGCGGCAATGCCGCACTGCCGGACGGCGACCTGACGGTGGCGGAGTACCAGGCGTCGGCGGCGACCTTCAACCCGGTGCAGTGGGACCCCGTGGGCCTTGCCCGGACGGCAAAGAGCCTCGGGATGCAGTACGCGGTCTTCACCACCAAGCACCACGACGGCTACGCGATGTTCCACACGAAGACCTCCGACTTTGGGGTCGAGCATTCGCCATATGAGCGCGACATCGTGGGCGAGTTCGTGGAGGCGTTCCGGGCGGAGGGGTTGCGGGTCGGGCTCTACTTCTCGCTGATCGACTGGAACCACCCCGACTACCCGGCGTTCACGGATGCCGACAGGCCGTACCGGTTCGGGCGTTCGAAGGCGCCGACGCCCGAGCAGTGGGAGCGGTTCACAGCAGTGATGTTCGAGCAGGTGCGCGAGTTGCTGACGAACTATGGGCAAATCGACGTGTTCTGGTTCGACGGCGGCTGGGAGCGCACGCCCGAACAGTGGCGGGCACAGGAGCTGGAAGCGCTCATCCGCGAACTCCAGCCCGGCATCCTGATCAACGACCGGCTGCCGACGGTCGGGGACTTCGAGACGCCGGAGCAGTTCGTGCCCGCCCAGGCGCCCGCTCGCACGTGGGAGACGTGCATGACGCTCAACGAAAGCTGGGGATACAACCCGGACGACGGGGCGTGGAAGTCGCCGCGGCAGGTGGTGCACACTCTCTGCGAGGTGGCGGGCAAGGGCGGCAACCTGCTGTTGAACGTTAGCCCGATGGGCGACGGCGCGCTCATGCCGGAGCAGCGCGCCATCCTGGGGGCGATGCAGCGCTGGCTGAGCCAGAACGGGGAGAGCATCACGGGCACGGAACCCGGGCTCGAGCCGTGGCAGTTCTACGGGCCCTCGACCAAACGAGGCGATACGACCTACGTGCACCTGCTGATGCGGCCCTACGAGACGGTCACGGTGCGCGGTGTGCCGATCAAGCACGTGAAGCGGGTGCGGGTGCTGGCGAGCGGGCGGGGACTCGCATTCACAACCCGCTGCGCGATCATCGACCAGTTCTTCAACCCGGACCCGCCCGGGGAACTCACGATCCAGGTGCCCGAAGACGCGCTGGACCCGTTCGCGACGGTGCTCGCGGTCGAGATGGGTTAGCGAGAGCAGGGAGAACACGGAGCCGCGGAAAAGGATCAGACGAGATCTCTGCGCCTCTGTGTTCTCCCGACCCCCGTTCGGGCTGCCGTGACAGGAGGAACACGGAGGCATCGAGTCTGGGAGGGGAAGGAGGAGGATCGTCCCCGTGTTCTCATTCCTTCCCCTCTGCGCCTCGTTGTTGGGTTCGCCGCTGGCGGTCCTAGATCTGGCTGTAGCCGGAGCCCTTGCGGTCGATGCCGGTACCTTTGCCGTCCTTGATCCAGCCGAACTCCTGGAGGATCTCCTGGCTGTAGGTGACGCGGCCGGTTACCTTGTCGAGCGGCTCGCTGGCGAGCAGGAGGGCGGCCTTCGCCATCAGGATGGGGTGCTCGCCGCGGGGGTCATCCATGCCGGTGACCAGGTGGTGGTGGACGGTGCCGGGGGTGGGGACGACCTGGGAGGGCGAGACGCAGGTAACGCTGACGCCATCCTGGTAGACCTCGGAGGCGAGGCCCTGGGTGAAGCGTTCGAGGGCGGCCTTTTCGGCGCCGTAGAGGGTGCCGCCGCGGCCGAAGTCCCCCTTGTAGGGGCCCCGGCCGGGGCCGATGGCCGCGCCCGAGGAGATGTTGACGATGGAGCCGGCCTTTCGCGCGAGCATGTCGGGCAACACGAGCTGGCTGAAGTAGAACGGGGCGTGGAAGTTCACGCCGATCGAGCGATGCCACTTGCTGATCGGGTAGTCCTTGATCGGGATGAAGTAGGTGAGGGCCGCGTTGTTCACGAGGACGTCGACCGGGCCGTACTTCGCCCGGGTTTCCTCGACGGCGCGGACGCACTGGTCGTAGTCGGAGATGTCGGCGGTGATGGCGGTTGCCTCACCGCCGGCGGACGTGATCGTGCTGACCGTGTGTTCGAGCGAGCCTTCGAGGACGTGATCGCCTTCCTTGAGGGTGCGGGCGACGCAGGCGACCTTGCCGCCTTCTTCGGCGAACAGGCGCGCGATCTCAGCGCCGATGCCGCGGCTGGCGCCGGTGACGATGACAACTTTGCCATCAAGCTTTCCCATGGTGGGTTCCTCCTGACGTGTACGTAAGCGTCCGGATTGTACGCGATGGCGGCTTGAGGGATGACACGTGAGCCATGAAGCGACACGGTTGCCCCTGGCGTGGAACAATCGGCGGCATGCCAGAGATGACCGCCGCCGAAGCCGACCAATTCCTGCGCGAGACGCGTATCGCCAAGCTCGCCTATCTGCATGAGGCCGGTGCGCCGACCATCGTGCCCGTCTGGTTCGAATGGGATGGGGAGGTGGCCCGCGTGTTCACTTCGCGCACGTCGCCGAAGGCCCGCCGGCTTGCGGCCGACCCGCGGGTGGCGCTGACCGTGGAGGAGCCGGTGGGAGTACACGAGCGCTGGGTGACGATTGAGGGCACGGCCGCGATCAGTGACGCGGGCACGGTGGAATTGCTGGCGCGGCTCGCCCGGCGCTACTACCAGCCCGCGCAGGCCGAGCAGGCGATCGCTTCGTGGACCGCGAAACCGGAGATGTGGGTAACGCTGACGATCACGCCCTCGCGGATCCGCAGCTCCAGATAGGGGTCTCCATCACTATCGGGCGGCCGCCTGTCGCTTGATAAACTGGTCGAGCAGTGGGACGGCGAACGAGTACTTCCCCCAACGGTTCTTGTAAATGAGGCCAGCGTCGGCAAGTGCGGAGAACATTTGGTTTACGTGGCTACTGCTAAAAGGTCTATCGCTTGATCTTGACTGACTGACGACCTCCTGAACTGTAAACTCCGAGTTGCAGTTTTCCAACTGCGCCACAATTAGGAGAAGATCGCGTTGCCGATCCGTTGCCCTTGCCCACCGACCGGCAAAGAAGTCAGAGTCGAGCTTCCTCATTATTTCTTCTACCGGTATCGCATGAAGGGAATCTTCATCCTCGATCTGCTGGCTCCAGACATCAAATACCTCACGACAGACATACTGGATAAAGTAGGGGTATCCTCTGGTTATTTCGTAAATGCTGTCCAGGGAGGCTTCGTCAAATCTAACAGGCGAGTTAGCTAACGTGATAGGTTTGGTTACTGCATCATGACTATCTTGTCGAGATAACTTATCCAAGAAAAGGACATGAAACATACGCTCAGAGAAGGTTCTAGACTCGACGAGTCTTGGAAATAACGTAGGGAGACCAGTCAGGAGTAACATGAATGGGATACCCTTGCGTTGGATCGACTGGAATACGTCCAAGAGAAGTGAGAGGGGATACTCATCCTTCTGTGCGTGATCCGCGAGGTTCTGAGCTTCGTCGTACGCAAATATCACCCCTCTCTTGTTGAGTCCGCGGAGATGGGCCCATGCTGTTTCCAAGACGGCCTTGAGCTTGTCCGCCGCCAGGCCGGGTGTTTGTTGCCACATTGCCTGAAGCATCGGGTAGTCGAGAGTCAGTTGGACAGGCTGTGGCGCGGCCCCGAATCCGGTCGCCCCCAGCCTCTTTCTGGCGAGGACCACCCCTGACGTAACGACGGAAAGGTCGGTGATGAGGCGAATCGAAAGGCTAGCCTCGGAAACACTGCTGGATTCCGAGAGGTCAGTTCCAACCCAGAGCCAGTCGCCCTCGATTGCCATCGGTTTGAAGGTTTCCAAGAGGACGGTCTTTCCAACACCCCGAAGACCGGTGAGAATCAAGTTCTCAAGAATGGTGTCCTGTTCGAGGAGTCGCTCGAATTCGTGCTTCTCCGTCTCGCGACCCGCGAGGTAAGGGGGCATGTGGCCTGCTCCCGGGCGAAAGGGATTCTTGAACTCTTTAGCCACTGTTAGTCTCCTGCCTAAAATTAGCCAACCATGTTGGACTATGTAAACATAGTTGGTATCTGCGTGGCAAGCGTCGGCCTAAATTTACAACTAGAGGTAACAGTCTCTCAACAGGGCTTTAGCTCCGCATCCACGAAGGGCCCTCCTCCTCCCTTCTGGCGGGGCGGGCTACCATTGCGCCAGCACACCGCCGGAGACTCCCAATGCAGCTCTTTCTCGATACCGCTTCGATCGATGATGTCCGCTCAGCCGCGCGGTACGGCGTGATCTCCGGCGTCACGACAAACCCCAGCCTTCTCGCGAAGGAGGGGGGCGTCAGCTACCGCCAGCGCATCCAGGAGATCGCGGCGGTCATCGACGGGCCGATCTCGGCGGAGTGCGTCTCGCGCAAGGCGGACGACCTGGTTGTCGAGGCGCGCGAACTGGCCTCGTGGCACCCGAACGTGGTCGTGAAGATCCCGATCGACTCCGAGGGGCTGGAGGCTATCCACCGCTGCAGCGCCGAGGGCATCCGGATCAACACGACGCTCATCTTCAACACGAACCAGGCGCTGCTGGCGGCGCTGGCGGGGGCCGCGTTTCTCAGCCCGTTCGTGGGCAGGCTGGATGACGTGAGCTACGACGGGATGGAGCTGATCCACCAGTGCGTCTCGCTGGTGGAGACGCACAACCTGGGCGCGCGGGTGCTGGCGGCGAGCCTGCGGCATCCGCTGCACGTGACGCAGGCGGCGATGGCCGGGGCGCACATCGGCACGATCCCGCCCTCGCTCATCCCGCAGATGCTGAAGCACCCGCTGACGGACATCGGCATCGACCGCTTCCTGGACGACGCGCGCAAGGCGGGGCTGGTCTGAGGAAGGTGGGGGGGAGCCTGCTCTCCGCCTGACGACGGAGTCAATCGCTCGGTTTCCGCTGCCAGCGCTGGCGTATCATCCGGCGCACCTCAACGCTTGCGAGTTTGCCCATGCCCGGCGTCATCGCACTGCTTGACTCTGCGTCCACCGCCCGCGTCGAGTCGCTCTGGGACGAGATGGAGCGGCGCTTCGGGGTGGCCAAAGGCTTCCCCGGGGGCGTGCCGCACGTGACCTTTCACCTGAGCACCTACGATGTTGAGCCGGGCGCGACGGCTGTTGTGGGACGCGTTGCGGCGGAGACGGCGCCGTTCACGTTGTACAGCTCGGGTCCCGGGCTGTTCGGCGGGCCGTCGCCGATCCTGTTCGCGAACGTGGCGCGCGCGCCCGCGGCGGCCGATCTCGCGGTGCGGCTGAATGCGGAACTCACCGCCGCGGGCTACCCGGCGACCGACCTCTACTACACGCCGGAGCGCTGGATCCCGCACATCACGCTCGCCCAGCAGAACCTTGCGGGCGCGGACCTCGGGGCGCTCCTCGCCTGGATTGCCTGGCAGCCGCTGGCGTGGGAGCTGCCGATCACGTCGCTTTCGATCGCCCGCGAGACGCCAACCAGTGCGGAGATCCTGGCCACGTTCCCCCTCGGGAGCCGATGAGGGCGGGCCGACGCTTCAGACCAGCCCGGCGAGCGCGCGCGGGAGGGCGAGTTGCGGTTCGCCGATGCTGCCGTGATCCTCGAAGGTCCAGAGGGCGCTCAGGACTGACTGGCAGAAGCCCCAGCCGATGAGGCGCTGACGGTCGAGGCCGAGGATGCCGGCGAACTGGTCGATGCGCCGCAGCGTGAGTGCGCGGATGTCGGGGCCGGCGTCGAGGCGGTTGTAGAGGTAGGGCCCGATTTCGTAGGCGGGTTCACCGGCGAGCCCTTTCGGGTCAATGGCCAGCCATGGCTCGCGGGTGGCGGAGAGGATGTTGTAGTGGTGGAGGTCGCCGTGGAGAAGTACAGGTTCGGTTTGGCTCGCACAAAGGTCGAAGTAGAGGCGTGAGGCGGGCTCGAAGAGAGCGAGCGGGAACGCACCGCCGGTGTCGCCGGAGCGCTCGCGGACGCGTTCGAAGGCCAGGCCCCAGCGT
>CAUJEQ010000089.1 GCA_963169135.1 Chloroflexota bacterium | reverse complement strand
CTACGTTGTCCGCGTTGAGCAGCCCGCAGTGACGGTCGACGGTTGGACCGAACTCGAGGTACAGATGATCTCGCGTTTCCAGTGGTGGTCGCTGGAAGAGATGCTCGCTTCCGACGACCTGTTCGTGCCGCGGCGGCTGGCAGAGTTGTTGCCCCCGATCCTGCGGGGCGAGATACCGTCGGAGCCGCTGGCGATCGGAGTGTAGGGGTCGTTACCAGATCCGCTCCACGCCGTAGCGGTCGAAGATGGTGTCAGGCGACACAAGCGGGATTCCTTCGGCAAGCGCCTGTAGCGCAAGTATGCGGTCGAAAGGGTCCCTGCTGTGCCAGGGGAGGTGGTCTACCTCCCGAAGATGGCCTGCAGTGACGTCCAGGAAACGGAGACCGAGCCTTTCAGCCGAGACGACCACGAAGGCAGCGGGCGGGAGCGGCAGATCGAGCTTGCCGACCGCCGTCTTCTGAGCGACCTCATAGATGCTCAGCGGGCTTAGTAGCCGGTCTTCGGTCGGGTGACTGAGGACTTGCTGGACCCGTCCTGACAGCCGCCCCGGGTTCATGGCCGCCCAGATGATCACATTGGTGTCGAGTAGGATAGTCATGATACGCCGACGGCATCGGCGAACTCATCCCCAAACATCTCCCGAATTTCCTCGTCGGGGATGGGCTTCCACCAATCCGGATCCACTTCCCGCGCCAGTCCCTCGAAGAAGCCCAATTTGATTCCGCCTTTCGCCGGACGTGCCGCACAACCGCTCACTCGCGCCACCGGCTTGCCGCGACGGGCGATGATGATCTCCTCGCCGCGCTCGACGGCGGCGATGAGCTCGGAGAAGTGCGTCTTGGCTTCGTGGATGTTGACCTGGCGGACCATGTGCCCATGGTACCACAGACTGGACTAAGTAGACTTAGTCCACTTGGTCCGGTTGGCCGCGCCTGCGAGGACATGGCCGAACGCCCGGGATGATGATGCGCGGTAGTATCCGCCTGTGACCGCAGCAGAAGACGCAACTTCCATCGTTACGGTCACCGAAACTTCCCCCGAAGACGAAGCACGGTACAAACGCATCATCCTCGCCATTGCGTCCGGGGCGTTCCTGGCGAGCTTCGCGATGAACTTCTGGTGGCCGTTCCTGCCACTCTTCCTG
Source organism: Chloroflexota bacterium (assembly GCA_963169135.1). Lineage (GTDB taxonomy): Bacteria > Chloroflexota > Dehalococcoidia > Tepidiformales > Tepidiformaceae > Amarobacter. The sequence goes on along the minus strand of CAUJEQ010000089.1, from coordinate 3,097 downwards.
CGCCAGATCGGGGCGACGAGCGACGCAAACGCGCTGTTCTGGGTTGGCGTGGCGACGACGGTGCAGGGCGTGGCGCGGCTGGTGAGCGGGCCGGTCTGGGGCGTGATCTCGGACCGCTACGGGCGGAAGCTGATGCTGGTCCGGGCGTTGTACGCAGCGACGCTGACGACGGCGATCGCGGCGGTCGCACATGCGCCGTGGGTTGTGGTGGTCGCGCTCTCCATGCAGGGCTTGTTCTCGGGGTTCATCCCGGCGGCGATCGCGCTGACTAGCGTGAGCGTGCCCGACGCCCGGCTGAACCGCTCGCTCGGGGTGGTGACCGGCGGCCAGTACCTGGGGAGCACGCTCGGGCCCGCCGTGGGCGCACTGCTGGCGATCGGGTTCGGCTACCGCGGGGCGATCGTGGCGAGTGCTGTGCTGCCAGCATTGGCTGCGACCTGGATCATCTTCGCCGTGCCGCGGGACAGTGTGGCGCCGCGCGCGGTGCGGGCGGTGGGGGCAGCTGGCGGGCGGGGGCTGAGGCTCTCGATGGGCTGGATGAAGGGGTTCTCGAGGCCGTTCTGGGTTGCGGTGTTCCTTTACTTCGGGCTCTTCGCGCTCAACCAGTTCGTGCGGGTGGCGACGCCGGTGGCATTAGAAGGCATCGTCGGGAGCGGGAGCGCCCGGGCGGTCTCGGGCGTGGCGTTCTCGCTGGCGGGAGCCGCGGCGGTTGCGGGGGTGACGGTGGTGGCGCGCTGGATGAGCGGGCGGGCATCGCTCCGGCAGACGCTCATCGTGTTCTCGCTGGCATCGGCTGCGGCCATGCCGGCGCTGGCCATCGGGCAGAGTGCGTGGCTCTACGGTGCGGGGTTCCTGGCCTTCGCGCTGGTGAACGCGGCATCGATGCCGGCGACCAACACGCTCATCGCCGAGACGGTCGAGCCTTCGCGGCGGGGAACGGCGTTCGGGTTGGCGAGCTCGGCTCAGGCCGTGGCCTTCATGGCCGGCCCGATGGCGGCGGCGGCGTTCGCGACGTTTTCGCTGCCGGCCGGGTTCCTGTTCTGCGCAGTCGCGTTCGCCGGGCTGGCCGCGCTGGTGGCGGTGGCCACGGATGAGCGGCGCTGAATGCGTGGGTGCCCACACCCGGCCCTCGGGCGGACCCGCATGCTGAGGACGCCCGGACAGGTGCGTTACCTGGCCCAACACGTCCGCATCGCGCCCTGAAAGCAGTACCATGCCGGGGCACACCACAGGCGGAGGCTGAACACATGGAAACGTTTCGCGATGGCGACCTGGAGATCGTGATGGGCGGGCCTACGGGTTACGGCAATAACGTGTGGGTCGTGGTGGACCGCTCGACTGGCGAGGCGGCGTTCGTCGACGCACCTGGCGACCCGGAGGCGAACATCGCAGCAGCCGAAGCGCTCGGGGTGAAGCCAGCCAAGATCCTGCTCACCCACGGGCACTTCGACCACACGCCCTCGATCGATGCGCTGAAGGAGAAATACGGCGCGAAGCTGTATGCCGACCCCGGCGAACCGGGCCTGAAGGACGGACAACTGGACGAAGCTGTGGCCGACGGAGACCTGGTCGCGGTCGGGAACCTGCGCTTCCGGGTAGTCAGCGTGCCGGGGCACACGCCGGGCAGCACGACGTTCGTGTGCGGCAAGAGCGCGTTTGTGGGGGACACGCTCTTCCCGGGCGGCCCCGGGCGCTCGAAAGACAACGCGGCGCTGCAACAGGAGATCCAGTCGATCACGACGCGGCTGTATGAACTTCCGGACGACACGACGATCTACCCCGGACACGGAGCTATCACGACGATCGGGGCGAGCAAGGCCGAGTACGCGGTGTTCGCGGCGAAGAAACACGCGCCCGACCTCTGCGGCGACGTGAACTGGCTGGAGTCCTGACCGGTGACGGAACCGGGTGCACGGGCCTCGAAGCGCGAGGCGTTCATCGCGGAACCGCGGACCGCGGTGTTCTCGACGGTGGACGCGCGCGGACGGAGCCACGCAGTCCCGGTGTGGTACCTCTGGAAGGAAGGCGAGTTCCGGGTAGTCACGGACCGCGGGTCGCAGAAGCACAGGAACGCGGAACGCACCGGGCGGGCCGCGCTGACGATTGTCGATGGACCGCGGTACGTGATGGCCGAGGGGCCGGTGCGGGTGGTGGACCCGCTTTCGTACAAGGAGCGCCTCGCGCTGCACACGCACTACCGGGGCGCCGAGGCCGCGGAGAAGTCAACGGCCGACGGCGCGCATGAGCGGATGGTGCTGCTCGTGCTGGCGCCGGAGCGTTGGCTGGGGATGAAGTGACGGAGGCTGAGACGTCCCGAACCGGGTGGTACTATCGAGTGCATGACGACGAAACAGGCGATCCATGAGATTGTCGAGCGGTTGAGCGAGGAAGAGGCGGAGCAGCTCCTGGCGTACCTGCGGGAAGAAGAGCCGGAGGAGTACCCCGAGGAGCTGCTGGAGCGGATCGCCCAGGCCAAGGCGGAGATCGAGCGGGGCGACTTCGTGACCATGGAACAACTCGAGAAGGAACTCGGCCTCTGACCCGAATGGTCTCCAGGCGAGTGAGCGCGAACTCCGGCGCAACCGGCAGCCCTCCTCCCTCCTCCCTCCTCCCTTCTCGCTTCTCCCTTCTCCCTTCTCCCTTCTCCCCTTACGCTCTGCGGCATGGGAAAGCTAGAGGGCAAGACAGCGCTGATATTCGGAGTGGCGAACGACCATTCGATCGCATGGGGGATTGCGCAGGCGTTCCACCGCGAGGGCGCGAAGCTCGCGTTCTCCTACGCGATGCCGTCGCTCGAAAAGCGCGTGCGTCCACTGGCCGAAAGCCTGGGGTCGGACTTCATCGAACTGTGCGACGTGACCGACGATTCACAGCTCGACGCGGTCTTCGCGAAAGCCAGGGCGGAACTGGGGACGATCGACATTCTGGTCCATGCGATTGCGTTCGCAAACCGCGAGGACCTGATGGGCCGGTTCGTCGATACCTCGCGCGAGGGGTTCCTGCTGGCGCACAACATCTCGGTGTACTCGCTGGTTGCGCTGGCGAACCGGGCACGGGAGTTGATGCCGAACGGCGGGAGCATCATGACGCTGACCTA
>CAUJEQ010000088.1 GCA_963169135.1 Chloroflexota bacterium | reverse complement strand
CAGCGGCGGCCGGGTTGACGGCAAAATCTTTCACCATCAGTACATTCCCCGCTACTCCGGTTAGCCGCTCGTACCGCTTGTCCGAGCGCACCTCGACGGATACGAAGCCCTGGCGCTTGTACAGGTTGCGCGCCGGGTTGCTGGTGAGCGTGTGGAGCGCCATCTGACGATAGGCCAGTTCCCGGGCTTCGCGGTCGGCGAAGTCGAGCAACTGCCGGCCGATTCCCCGACCGCGCGCGTTGACGGCGACATGGAGCTCGGAAATGACGTAGGCACCCGGAGGCTTGCGCGGGGAAACGGCTGACTGAATGCGCATGCGCCAGCCGATGCGGGCAAGCGCGACCGGCCCGATTGCCCGCACCGCCGTAACCACCAGGCGGGGCGTGACACGCAGACCGGACGGGCCTCGCTGCAGGACTCCAACGGGCTCGCCTTCGGAGTATGCGATGACACTCTGGCGCCAGTTCTCGCCGGAACGCCAGAGCACGCGGAAGAGCGACCGGACCCTCTCCAGCTCATCCAGGCCGAAGAGCTTCATGGCTGCGCGGGTCGTCTCCTGATGCGCGTCGCCGAGTACGAGGTCGGAGATCGCGTCGGAGTCAGCCGCGCCGGCGCTCCTCAGCCGAAGGTCGCCCCAATCGAGGTCAACCGGGCCGAAGGGGGTTCCCTGGCTCATCACAAAGTCTCCTCGTAACTGCCCGGCGCTGGCATACGGTGAATTGGCTGATCCGTTCGTGCGGGCGCAGTCTAGCAGGTGCGGAAAGACCTTCGAGGGGTCAAGGCCAGCGGGTGGAATCCATCCCCACGTCCTGGAACGGGTCGCCGCCGATATCGAGCAGGCGCGCAGCAGTCTTCTCACGCATCTCTTCGAGGGCCGGGAGAGCGTCAGGGTCGATGGGGTAAAGGCGCGGGTAGTGGCGTTCGGTGAGGCGAGCGAGACCGTCGTTGTCGGTGGCAGTCCCGCTGAGGGCTGTCCGGTCGACGACATCGATAACGATGGCGGCAAACCGTCGCTCCGCGTCCGGTTCGGCGGCAAGGAGCGCCCCGGACGCCCGGATGCCCGCGTGGAGCGAACGCTGGTGGGCTTCCCAGAGCGCGAGCTGTGGCTCACCGCTCGACAGGTACGCGAGCCATGCGCGGACTGCGGACGAGCCGGGATCATCACCGCGCGTGGCGTCCGCAATGTCGAGGACCATCATACCGTTGACCGCACGCCACCACGCTGAGCCCCCGCCGTTCGGCGCGATCCGCCCGGACGCGACCTCCCACGCCTGGAAGTCGATGATTGCCCTGCCGAGGCCTGGTGGCCCTTCGGATGAGCGGGGGCTGCCGGCAAAGAACGCCTCGACGGTCTCCATGCGGGCATCAGGGGTGAGCGCGATCGCGCTGGCGAGGCGCTCGGCGGCAGCCGCAGCGGGGAACAGTCCGGAGCGCATGCCATGGTTGTACCGGCGAGCGGGCGGACGCGCCATGATCGTGGTCACCACACCGCCGGATCGCAGACATGTGCCGCTGCCGGGTCAATCGTCGCCCGCTTCAGCCTTCTGCCAGCGTTCGAGCAGGTCGTCGAGGTAGCGCCGTTGTTCGCGGCTAAAGGGCGCCTCGCCGAGCAGCTTGCGGATGGCCGTCGTGTCGCCCTCGTTCATGGCGGCGTTGAGTGCTGCCCGGTGCGGCGTGTCCTGGAGGCGCTGGCTTTCGAGCCATTCGCGCAGGGTGACCACGAAGAGCGCGGTGCTGGTCATGGTGGTACCTCCCGCCATGGATGGTTCGATCATAGTCCGGGGATGCAACGGTCCGGGACAGGGCTCATCGCTCCAGAGAACCGGGACCAACCGGCCGGTGATCAGTACAGGGCCGACGCAGCGTCTTCGAGTTCGCGCCGTTCGGCATTTGTCATCGGGGCATAGCTGGAAGCGATGGCGACGTTCTCGACCACCCGGGACGGATAGCGCGCGCCGGGGATGGCGACGGAGACTCCCGGGTTCGAGAGCACGTAGCGCAGCAGGTTCGCGGGCGTCAATGGGCCGGCGTAGCCCGCCGCCATGTTGCCGCGCATGGTACTCGTCCTGCCGGAGCCACCCAGCGGGCGCATAACGATGACTCCAACCTCGCGGTGGGCCGCCAGCTCGATCAGTAGCCCGGTCGCCGGAAAGAACGCGGAGTACTCGAGCATGACGGTCTCAAACTCGCCGCTGGCAATCGCCAGTTCGAGGATGTCCAGGTTATGCGACGAGATGCCGATGTGGCCGATCAGCCCACGGTATTGCGCCGTCTTCAGCCCGGCGAGTGCGCCATCGTCGCGCATGACCTCGTCCCAGGATTGGGGGGTCGAGATGTCGTGAAGCTGATAGAGGTCGATGCGATCGACGCCAAGCACCTTGAGCGAGCGGTCGATGTCGTACTGGCTACCGCTGATGGAGTGGCTGAAGGTCTTGCTGGCGACCGCGAAGTCCTTCCCGCCGCGCCGGCGGATCACCTCGCCGAGGAGGTGTTCGCTGCCCTCGTACTCGCGAGCCGTGTCGATGAAGTCGATCCCGAGGTCGAGGGCAGTGGTAACGGTCTGGACCGCATCGGGCGAGTGAGGCGTGTCCATCGCCCCCAATCCCAGCTCGGCTACGGTGAGCCCGGTACGTCCGAGCCGGCGGTGGTTCAGGCCCGTCATGGGTGCTCCCGGAGCGATGATGGAGAGAGCGTACAGCGCAAAGGACGGCGGCGATGCAGCCCGGCAAATGGCCGGTCCGCAAGAGATCCTTGGTCAACGATGATCTGCGTCATATTCGTGCGGCCTCAATACGTCCAATTTACGGGGGCTATGGCAGAATTCCGGCATCTCTTCTCCCCCCTGCAAATCGGGTCGTTCACGGTCCGCAACCGCATCGTCAGCACGCCCCACCACACGCTCTTCACCGATGACGACGGGCTCCCCGGCGCGAGGGAGATTGCCTACTGGGTTTCGAAGGCCCGCGGCGGCATCGGTCTCGTGGAGTCCCACGTCCACGGGATCCACTGGTCAATCGGCGACACGTTCGCGCAACCAGCCGCGGTCACCAAGTTTCGAAACGCCACAGAAGCTATCCACGCCGAAGGGGCGAAGTTCGTCGGGCAGCTCTGGCACCCCGGCGCCCAGGGCAACGCGGCCATCCGCTCGCCGTGGGCACCGTCCACAGTCTCGCAGCCTGACTCCTGGGCAGTTCCGCACGAGATGACCCTGGCCGAAACACGCGAGGTCATCGCCGGGTACGCGCGGGGAGCCGCTGTGCTCCGCGAGGCTGGCGTCGACGGAGCAGAGATCCACGGGGCTCACGGGTACCTGATCACGCAGTTCCTGTCGCCGCTCTCGAACAAACGCGAGGACGAATACGGCGGCGACTTCGAGCGCAGAATGACGTTTGCGCTGGAGATCATCGAAGCCATCCGCAACGAGGTCGGCCGCGACTGGACGGTGGGCATGCGGATCTCGGGCGACGAGATGACAGAGGGCGGCTACACCTCGGACGACTTCGTCCGGATGATCCCGTTCCTGACGGCCAATGGGCAGCTCGACTACCTCAGCGTGAGCGTGGGCACGTACCGCTCGAAAGACACGGTCATCGCTCCGTCGTACTACCCGAACGGGGCGTTCGTGTATCTCTCGGCGCTCGCCAAAGAGGTGCTGGATATCCCGGTCTTCTGCATTGGACGGATCAACGACCCGGTGATGGCTGAACAGATCCTGGAGGACCGCCAGGCAGACATGGTCGGCATGACCCGGGCAAACATCTGCGACCCCGAACTGCCGCGGAAGGCGCGCGAGGGCCGGCTGGATGAGATCCGCCACTGTATTGGCTGCAACGAGGGATGCTGGGGGCACGTGGAAACGCTCCGCCCGATTAACTGTGCCTTCAACCCGTCGGTCGGGCGCGAGGAGTACTGGGGCGATGTCCGCCAAACCGCCAGCCCGAGGCGGGTCGTGGTCGCTGGCGGGGGGCCCGCCGGTTGCGAGGCCGCCCGAGTGGCCGCCGCAGCCGGGCACACCGTCACCCTGTTCGAGGCCGGAGAGGAACTTGGCGGCCAGACGCTTATCGCGGCCCGGGCGCCCGGCCGCTCGGACTGGGGCGAGATTGGCCGCTACTTCACCGCTGAGCTCCGGCGCCTGGGCGTCGATGTCCGGACCGGCTCACGCGCGCAGGCCGGCGACATCCTGGCGCTGAAGCCTGACCACGTGATCGTTGCCACCGGCGGCACGCCGCGCATCCCCGACGGCATCGAGGGCATCGACCTGCCCCACGTCGTCCAGGCGTGGGACGTGCTCAACGGCCGGCCCGTCGCGGGCGACCGGGTGCTTGTTCTGGACGACGAACACCATATCCAGGCAGCCAGCGCGGCCGAGTACCTCGCCTCGCAGGGCAAGCAGGTCGTGATTGTTACGCGGGAGTTCCAGATCGGGCCGAACATGGAGCCCAACACGCGCATGGCCACGCTGCGGCGTCTCGATGGGGCCGGCATCAAGGTCTCGGCGACTACATGGGCCCGCTCGATCGCGCCGGGCTCGGCAGTGCTCTACCACTTCTACAGCGAACAGGACCGCGAGGAATCCTTCGATGCTGTGGTAATGGCCTGCGGGATCATCCCGGAGACCGCGCTCTCGCGGCAGCTCGTGGAGAGCGGCCTGCAGGTGAGCAGCGTTGGCGATTGCGCGGGCCCGGGGCGGCTGGAGATGGCCACCTTCCAGGGACACCTCGCCGCGCGCGAAATTGATGGCGACGTACCCCGGGATCGCCCCCTGGTTTCGATGCCAATCAGGAGGGGGTGACCGTGACCGCCGTCCTCGTGCTGGCGTCGCGCGCGGGGTCGGGCGCGGCCAGCCTGGGCATGGACTTCTGCCGCCGGGCAGGCGCCGAAGCTGACCTTGTTTGGGCGGGCGGGGATGCGCTCCCCGCCGGAGCATGGCGCCGGGCATGGCGCACCGGGGCGCTCACGGGGGCCCAGGCGGCCGATATTCTTGGACAGACCGTGAGCGGAGCACGCTACGACCTCGTTCTCCTCGACGAGGGGGATGGTGGCCGGGAAGCTGGCGCCCGGGTGGCAGTCCGTCTCGACCTTCCCGTCATCGCGCAGGTCGTCGCCATTCGCGCCGATCAGACGGGAGTGCGCATCACGCGCAGCATCGAAGGCGGGGCGCGGACGGCCGTGATCGCGCCGGGCCGCCCGACGGCTCTGGCCGTTGTGAGCGCGAGCGTTGGCGGGACAGACGGCAACGCGACGGCCCGCGAGAGCGCCGTGCTGGAGACCGCCCCCTGCACCACACTGCTCGAGATTGTCTCCGAGTACCGTCCGCTCCCCGCCGAACTCGAACTGGACCAGGCCGATGTCGTAGTGGCGGGCGGACGCGGCGTAGGCGGCCGGGAGGGTTTCGCCCAGCTCGAAGAGCTGGCGGGGCTTCTCGGGGGGACTGTTGGCGCGTCGCGCGTGGCCGTCGACGCAGGCTGGATTCCCTACCGGCGGCAGGTCGGGCTCACCGGCAAAACTGTTGCACCGAGGCTGTACCTTGCCTTCGGCATTTCGGGCGCGCCCCACCACGTCCTGGGAATGCGGAACTCCTCCCTGATTGTGGCGGTCAATTCCGACCCGCAGGCCCCCATCTTCCGGCTCGCACATGTCAGCATCGTGGGAAGGGTCGAAGAGGTGGTCCCCCAGCTCATCGGTGAGCTGCGACGGCGGAAGGACGCCCGAACGCTGGTGGCGGCCCGATGAGCATCATCGTCCTGCTCCGCGCGGTCTCCGAACGGGAGCTGGCCGGGGGGATCCGTGGCAGCAGCCACCGCCTCGACGCGCCTTCGGAGGATGCCATCGCGCTTGGGCTCAGCCTGCGGTCATGTACCCCTGCGCCGATGCAGGGGGTCGCCATCGGGCCGCCGGAATGGGACGTGCCGCTGCGGGACGCCGTGTCGCTGGGGGTCGACCAGGTGGAGCGTATGTGGGGGCCATCAGTCGTGGCGGGGGATATCGTGGCGCACGCGAAGCTCCTCGCGTGCAAAGTCTCAGCCGATGCGCGGGCCGTGATCGCGGGCGGCGGCGCAACGGACCACGGGTCCGGGCTCATTCCGTTCGCACTGGCTGAACTCCTGGGCTGGCCAGTCATCGAACGCACGATCGGAGCGGGGATTGAGGGGGAGGACCTGGTGGTTCGGGCGCTGGCGGGGGGTGGACGACGGACTACCTACCGGATGCCGGCGCAGGCGGTACTCGTGGCCGCCTCGGGGCGTGTGCTCCCCTACCCGACGGTGGCGCGCAAACTGGCTGCGCGGAGGGCTGCGGTGCCCGTGGTCACTCCCCCGGCGGCACACGCGGCAGAGCCGGCCTTCACCTTCGAAGGGTTTGGCCCTGCGCGTCCCGTAACGCGCCACCTGTTGCGGCCCTCCACCGCGACCGGCGCGGGCGGGAGGCTGCGCCACCTCATGGCGGGCGGAGCCTCGCAGAGCCCGGCACGGGGTTCGATGGAGGCCGACGCCGGAGTCGCTGCCCAGCTGGCGGACCTCCTCGACAAGGAAGGGCTGCTGGACTGAGCCGCGGGCCAATTTGGGGGCAAACCAGGTGATGATTGCGCCCGGATGCGCTGATTTAAGGCTCCGTATGATCCGCATCATGCTTCAGGAGCATCGATTAGGCCGATAAGTTTCGCCTATCTGAAACCCGGGGGAAGGCCCGATGACCATGTCCGCCAGGCGCGCCGGCGAATCAACGAGCGAGAGCGGCTACCGGGACAAATGGGAATGGGACTCTGTCCACTGGGGAACCCATTGCGTCGACTGTTACCCGGGCGACTGCCCGGTCCGTGTCTATGTGAAGGACGGCGTCGTCGTTCGCGAGGAGCAGTCTGGCACCATCGCCACCGTCGAAGAGGGCGTCCCCGACTTCAATCCGATGGGCTGCCAGAAGGGAGCCTCCTGGAGCAGGTCTCTGTACGGACCGGACCGGGTCCAGTACCCGCTGAAGCGCGCCGGCGAACGTGGCGAGGGGAAGTGGGAGCGCATCTCCTGGGACCAGGCGCTCACGGAGATCGCCACGTCGATGGTGGATGCCATCGAGAACGACGGCTCGGCCTCCATCGTCCAGGAAGGCACGCCCGAAGGCGGCGGCAGCATGGGGGCAGGCCGCTTCCGGTCTGTTGTCGGCACACACATCCTGGACCTCCAGGGTTCGTTCAACGATTTTTCGATCGGTCTCTACGAGACGTTCGGCAAGTTCAGTCCCACCTCCTCCGCCGATGACTGGTTCAAGTCCGAACTCATCCTGTTCTGGCACATGAACCCGGTCTTCACGCGCATCGCGCTCTACCACTTCCTCGCCGAGGCGCGGTATAACGGCGCCGAAATCGTCAACATCTCCCCCGACATCAACGCCTCGCACACCCACGCCGACTACCAGGTGCCGATCAATGGGGCCGCTGACCCGGCATTCGGGCTCGCCCTTGTCCAGGTGATGTTCGAAGAAGGCATCGCGGACTGGAAGTTCCTCAAGGAACAGACGGACATGGGCTACCTGGTCCGGCTCGACAGCAAGCGCTACCTCCGCCAGACGGACGTCGAGGGCAAGGGCCGCGACGACCAGATGTACCATTGGGTGCCCGATAAGGGACTCAGGCTGGCCGACCGCGCAAACATGTTCCTCAAGGGCGTGGACATTGCCCTCGAAGGCGTGTTCGACGTCACCCTCGCCGACGGCTCGACCGTCCAGGTCACGCCGGTTTACTCGCTCCTGAAGAAGAAGCTTGACTCGGAATACACACCCGAGAAGCAGCAGGCCATCAGTGGGGTGCACCCGGACACCATCCGGATGCTCGCGCGAAAGGTCGCGACGAAGCGCACGAACATCATGCTTGGCTACAACGCCTGCAAGTTCTACCACGGGGACCTCATCGAGCGCGTCATGGCGCTGGTCCTGGCTGCCAGCGGCAACTGGGGCAAGCACGGCACGGGCATCCGCTGCTGGGCCGCCGCCATGAACGACGGTCAGGCCATCGCGATGGCCAAACCGGGCCCCGGCGCCGCCAACAGCGAGATCGTCCTCGCGGCCCGCGACTCGGCGGTGGCCGCCTACAAGAAGATGGACCCCACGGCGACGACGGAGATCGCGGTGCGCGAGATCGCCAAGAAGTCCGCCGGACAGGAACGAGGCGGCATCAACCGCACTGACCAGACCCTCGTGGGTGGAGGTTCATCGGCGCCGCCGGCATTCTGGTGGTACTGGCAGGCGGGATACAAGGAGCGCTGGAACACGCGTGAGTGGGGCGACGAGTCACTCCCGCG
>CAUJEQ010000087.1 GCA_963169135.1 Chloroflexota bacterium | reverse complement strand
GACATCCCAGAGCTGGACCGTGTAGAGCGCAAGCCCCGCCAGGCTGTGGAACTCCGCCGCAAGGAGGGGAATGGCGACAAACCATGCGCTCATTTCGACTGTGAAACCCGCGCGCCAGAAGAGGTAGACCGCGCTGCCTGCGATGGTTGCAAGGGCGAAGGCGCGCGTCGCGCTTCGATGGCCCTTGCCCTCAGGCTGCGGGCGCGTTCCGCCCGGGAACGCGGGCAGGATGCGGAAGGGCAGTCGTGTCGTAGTCATGCGTACAGGTTTTCGGCAGCGCGGCGCCCCGCTCCATGGCACCGGCAGCGGTATCGCCGGTGGCAACGAGCCTACGTGACGCTCTCACGGCCCCGGTCGTCACTCCGCTACGCCGCCATCGCGCATCAGCCACCGCGCCCACGGCAGCCGGAACACCGCGAGGATCACCGCCACCCCGGCCAGCTGCAGCGCCAGGCTCCACCAGTTGGTGAACGTCCCGGACAGCAGTTCGCCGGCACTTCCGGCCGCCGTCGCCCCCACCCACACCCAGAGCAGGTCAGTAGCCAGGTGCGCCAGCCCGTAGCCCAGCGCCAGCGGCGCCGCCGGTATCCGGCCGGCGCCCGCGGCGATAAACAGCGCGTTGCTGGGGAACGGGCCGGCCGTATAGGCGGCGGCATAGGCTACCGCCGCACCACGCCTCCGCCTGCTGCGGCGGTCAAACCACGCCCCGAGCGCCTCCGCGTTCCGCCGTGACCTCTCCGGAAGGCGGGGCGCCATCCAGCGCGTGAGTTCCGCCAGCACGAACCTCCCCAACGCTCCGCCTACCGCTCCGCCGATCGCGAGCGGCACCAGCGGCACGCCCGTCCCCACCCGGAACGCCGTGAGCACGGCCCACATCGGCGGCATGAACGCCGGCACGACGCTGATGGCGAAGGCCGTGCCCCACGCCACCAGCAACCAGAGAAACGTCGTCACGCGCCCAGTCTGACATGCGGCCCCCCGGCCGTGGGCCGCTATTCGTCCCGCCAGACCGGGTCCCGCTTCTCGAACCACGCCTGCCGCGCTTCGCTCGCGTCGGCCGTCTGGCTGGCCAGGATCTGGTTGCGGTTTTCCAGCTTCAGCGCGGTCTCCAGCGGGATGCCATTGACCGTCTCGTTCAGCACCTGCTTGGTAAGCCGTAGTCCCAACGGGCTCGCCTTCCGTGCCATACCCTCCGCCACCGCCACCGCTGCCGGCACCAATTCGTCCTGGGCCATGATCTTCGTGATCAGCCGCATCTCCCGCGCCTCTTCCGCATCGACGATCCGGCCGGAATACAGCATGTCGGCCGCATGGGCAGGGCCCACGATCTTCGGCAGGAAGTACGACGACCCAACGTCCGCGCCACCAAGCCCCAGGTTCAGGTACGAGCACGCGAAGCGCGCGTGCTCCGTGCCGATGCGCATGTCGCAGGCGATCGCGATCGAGAGCCCGCCCCCGGTCGCAGCGCCATTGACCGCCGCAATCAGCGGCTGTGGGCAGCTCCGCATCTTCACCATCAGGTCTGCGATGTCTTCCTGGAACGTCATCGAATCCTGCACCGGCCCGACGCCGGGTTGCCACTGGCCCTGTTCGCTCCCCGCCTTCAGGTCGAGCCCCGCGCAGAAGCCCCTTCCGGCGCCGGTGACAACAATCACGCGCGTTCCATAGTCACGGTGGCGCGCATCGAAGAACTCGCGCAGCGCCCGCAGCATGCCGTGATCGATGGCGTTGAGGCGCTCCGGGCGGTTCAGCGTCAGCAAGCCGATGGGGCCGTGTTGTTCGAAAATGATGGGCTCGTTCATGCCCGGATTCTGGAGCGGGCGGCTGCCCCTGTCGAGCGGTCGCGGCTCAGCGCTCGGCCAGCACCCGCGTGCCCGCCAGCCGATCGTGGAGCCCGCGGTTCTCTTCGTCGAGGAACATCGCCCCCGGAATCAACAGCGCCCCCATCTCCAGCCCAAGGAACAGGAAGGCCCAGTCGGATTCCACGGTCGACCCCCAGAGTGCAAACGCCGCAAACGCCGGCAGCCACCAGGCAAACCAGCGGACCGAAGCCCGCGCCAGCCCGGGCGGCTTTCCGTTCGGCCCAACCACCTGGAGCTTGAGCCGCCGCTTGGCAACGTGCCTTCCCCGGCGGGCTGTCGCGGGCACCTCATACAGGTACAGCACTGCGACAATCGCCAGGAGTGTGGCCCAGCTCACCGCGGGATGCATTTCCGGCGTGCCTGACACCAGCCCCCCGGGCAACGTGTCCGGCTCCACCGTCAGTCCCAGCAAATCTCCGATCACATACCCGGCCGCGCCGGCCACAAAAAACACGACCAGCCACACCAGCGCGTCAATCACACGCGCCGTTGCCCGCTCCATCGGATCGGCGAGCCGCGGCTCGTTCGTCTTCAGCCGCTCCAGCCCGCGCAGAAGCTCCGCTGCACGGTCCGCTGCCGGGTGTTCCAATGGCTCTCGGGTCGCTCCACCGCCCATGCAGAAACGGTAGCATCCGCGTCAACCCTCCCATGTTTCGTCCCGCTTCCCTCGAACAGCTCTATCGCGACGCCATCTACGAGGTTGACCTGCCAGCCGGGACGGTCGTCTTCCGCATCGGCGAGGCCGCCCCCGCCGGACTGCCCATCCCCCTCGCACTGGTCACCGCGTGGAACCCCGGCACCACCCGTCCCGGCGAGGCGGAGAACCGGGCCGCGAATCTCCGCCTCGAAGCCGAAATCACGCGCCGCGGCTGGCCCTGCCTCCCCGCGCGCGGCCGTGACGCCACTGCCGTCCATATCGAGCCTTCCTTCGCCACCACCGGCATCAGCCGCGAAGAAGCGCTCGCCCTCGGCCACATGTTCGGACAGGCCGCCATCGTGTTTGTGGACGACGACCACGTCCGCCTGCTCTGGTGCGAGTGACCGCCGGTCCGGACGGCATGGAATCCGGCCCACTCCCTTCTTCGAGGTTCCCCACGTGCCCGCGTCCGCCAGCTCTGCGTCAGGACCCCTCGAGCACCCGGCGCAATTTGGCCTTCACCGTGCGCTCCTGCCGCTCGGCGAACCGGTCGCGCGGCGTGATCGCCCGTACCAGACAGTACGGCACGCACTTGCCGCAACCGGTGCAGCGATGCTTGTCAACGATGAACTGGTTGGGCGCCTGGACGATCGCGCCCTCCGGGCACATGAACTCGCACACGCCACAGTTGAGGCAGTCCGAACTGATGATGTACGACGTGACAGCTGCATCCGGGGGCATTGGCTCAGTCATTTTCAGACCAACCTCCGGCTCCATGAGGCTAGGCGGCGAAGTCGGCTTCGACGCACGCCGCTTTGTCCAGGTATGCCTGTAGGCTGCTGTTCACGCGGAAGAAGATGTCGGCCTTGAGCTGGTCGGCGGCCTTCAGCTCCACCTGGCCGAAGTGGAGGTAGTTAATGGTGTGATTGAGGTCCGCCCCGTCGTTCGCGGCGATGTTTTGCACCATCTCCTTCCAGGTAGAGTAGGGGGCGACGAGGCTGAAGTCGGCCCCGGCCGCTGCCGAGGGCACAATCTCCTTCACGCTGTCGAGCGTGTAGGGCCCGAACGTGAGGAGCCATGCCCGGCTTTCGGGGAGACCGCCGCCTGCCTCAATGACGATGGCGACAGTCGTGTCGATCCAGCCGAACTTACGGAATGTGTCTTTGTCGCGGTCCATCTCCTGTCCGAGCGCTTCGAACCACTCGGTCGAGGGGAACCGGCACCTGATTGCTGTCGCCATGGCCTCTTCTCCTGTCTCCAACTCCAGTTGTCGCGGGCTTAGTACGGCGGCTCGGCCGGCAGCTTGATGCGCGAGCGGCGGTCGAACCCGGCCGTCTCGCAGCGATTGAGGTACTCGTCCACGATTCGCTGCCACACGAGCTTGACGGCGTCCATGCCCCGGTCGATGTGCTTGATGCCGCCGCCCGCCAGAACCGCAAGCGGCTCCACGATCCACGGGTTCACCAGGAACGTCGCAAAGCCACGCTCGAACGTGTCGGCGACAGCGTGCAGTTCTTCTTCCGCCTCTGCCCGATTCGGGTGATGCTCAAGGAAGTACTTCAGATGCATCGTGCCATAGGAGACGTGGCGCGCTTCGTCCTGCATGCAGAGACGGTAGATCTCCTTCTCGCATTTGTTCTGCGCGAGAAACTCGCCCGTGCGGAAGATATCGAGGACCAGCCCTTCGCCGCCGACGTGCATGAGGAACGAACCCTGGATGTACGTTGGCGCAAGGAGGATGCCCGCGAGGCCCATCTCCGTGTTGGCCCGGCAGCGGAGCAGTCCGCCACCGTTCGCCAGCGCACGCTTCCGGAACACCTCCAGGTGCCGCGCCTCGTCCATCGCCTGCGTACTCAAGAACATCTTCACTTCGTGGAAGTGCTGGTTCATCCGCCAGACCCACTTCGATGGAAAGTCGCTGGCGACCATCTCTACTTCGGTCAGGAACGTCGAAACCTGGCACTGGGCCCGTTCCAGGTCGTCCGGGAGCGGCTTCAGTGTGTCCCAGGGGATGTCGCGGGCGGCGCTCCATTGGCGCTGCACTGCCTCCTCGTACAGGGGAACGACGTTTTCCGCCCAGACCTGGTACTTCTCGTTGAAGATGTAGCCCATGTCGGGGTACTGAGTGTCGGGGTCCAGCGTCGATCCGCGGGCGGCCATGCTGCGACCGGACGGATTGTCCTCCGGCTCCCCGGCGTATGCGTCGTTGATGTCCATCATCGTGAGTCCGCGCCGGGGGTCGCGTGGCGTGGCCTGGATGCCCCACGCCGGGCGGTCATCTTTCAGCCACTCAAGATCGTACCGGCCCGACTTCACCTTATCGATGTAGGCTTCCTGCGCCTCGTCGTAGACCTTGCCTGCGAGGGCGATCTCCTGCCGCTCGATGAGCTTTTCCGCCTGGCTGAGGGTGATTTCCATCTCCATCGCCTGGTTGATGCTTGCCGGCGTGAACCCCGCGGCGAATGCACGCTGCACGAGGACCGCGCTCCAGCCCCGTTCAAGCCCCTTTTGCAGAACTTCGGTGGTCGTAACCATGTCTGTTGCTCCCTTCCTGTGTGCGGCGCCCTCCCCGCCCTGCCCAGCCCAGGTGGACGGTGGTTCACAGCCAGGAGCCTACCGCTCGGTAGGAAACGCCCGCCTGATGCAATTGCCCTATTTTTGGTATTGCAGGGGAACCGGCCGGTTCGCCCTCAGGCGTCGCCGGGCGATATGGGCTGCGCTTCCAGGAGCCCATGGTGCGCTGCATAGACAACCGCTTCCAGGCGGCTGTGCACCCCCAGTTTGCCCATCAGGTTGTCAATGTGGTTGCGGGCCGTCGCGCGGGTCACTACCAGTTGTTCCGCGATGGCGCGCACGCTTCCCCCGCTGGCCAGCAGCCGCAGCACCTCGATCTCCCGTGCCGTGAGACCCCGTGGCTGCGGTCCCTGGACCGACGTCGCCGGCTCGCTACCCGATACCGCCGCCACCATCTCATTCGCCAGTATCGTGCTCTCCCGCCGGCGGGCTTCAACCGCCCGGAAAACGTGAGCGGCGATCGGCTGATCATACTCGACCGCCCGGAGTGCAATGATGCTCACGTTCACCCAGAGGCGCCGGGTCGGCGAGGGCCGGGCCAGTACGTCGTAGTTCTCCACGCTGACGTCGCGCAGGACGCACGAGATCGTGGCGCAGCCCTGCTTGCAGTAGCATCGGCCGAGGAAATCGGTCCCGGAGATGACGTCGTAGCACTGGCGGCCCACGGCATCCTCGGCGGGCACTCCAGAGATCCGCTCCGCGGCCGCGTTCCAGAAGACGATCTCCTGGTCCGGGGCGACAAAGTAGACGCCATCAGCCGCACCTTCGAACAGGGCGGCAAGGCGACGCAGCGGTAGCAGGCCTTCGTCGTCATGGACCACGGGGGGCCTTCCTCGATCGGGAGCATATGCAAGCCTCGTGCCGTGTCAAGGGCCGAACTACTCCCGCATGGCGGCCCGGCGAGTCCGGTAGAATCCCGCACACCAGCCAGAGGAGACCTTCCGTGCGTACCCCTGCCCGTGTCGTCGTCGTCCCCCGGGAGCTCGGCGCTCCCCTTACCGTCGAGTCGCTGCAGCTCCCCGACCCCGGCCCCTACGAGGTCGTCGTGAAGCAGTTCGCGAGCGGAGTGTGTCATTCGCAGCTCCACCAGATCCACCGGCCGCGCACGGCTCCCGCCATCCTCGGCCACGAATCCACCGGCGTCGTGCTCGCGAAGGGCCGTGAGGTGCGCCACGTGAAGGAGGGCGATGAGGTGTTGGTCACCTGGGTCGCGCGCGACGGCGAGCACGCCACCCGCCGCCCCGGCCAGGTCGCCATCGCACTACCCGGCGGCGAGCAATCCCAGCCTGCATCCGTCTTCACCTGGGCTGACGCCACCATCGCCGATGAGCAGTACGTCGTGAAGATGCCTCCCGGCCAGAAGAAGGACGTCACCTCCATCATCGGCTGCGCCGTCATGACCGGCGCCGGCGCGGTCTACCACACCGCGGGCGTAAAGAAGGGCCAGAGCGTTGCCGTCTTCGGCGTGGGCGGCGTCGGCCTCTCCGCCATTGCCGCCGCAAAGGTCGTCGAGGCTGACCCCATCATTGCGGTCGACCTTGACGACGCGAAGCTGGACTTCGCGAAGCGTTTCGGCGCCACGCACGGCATCAATGCATCGACCGCCGACCCCGTCCAGGCCATCCGCGACATGACCACGCGGGTCGACGCTTCCGGCGCGACCATCATGGGTGTCGACTTTGCCTTCGACTGCATTGGCGTGCGCAAGACCATGGAACAGATCCTGCCGGCGGCCCGTTCCGGCATCCTCGGCCGGGCAACGGGCGGCACTGCCGTCCTGGTCGGCGTCCCGACCACATCAGTCGAACTCGATGCCCGCGACCTGCTCATCAACGAAAAGAAGTACATCGGCAGTATCGGCGGCAGCTGCCGTCCCGACCGCGACTTCGCGATGTTCCTGCGCTGGTACGCTGAAGGCGACCTCGACCTCGATGCGCTTGTGACCACCCGCTACCACATCGACCAGATCAACGAAGCCTGCGAGGCGCTGGAGAAGGGCAGGATCGCCGGACGCGCCATCCTCGAGTTCTGACCGCACACTACCCCAGCGGATCGAGCCCCAGCTCGGGGTTCTGCTTCCGGCAGTAGTCCTCTTCCCAGGTCGAAGGGAAGATCGCCACCAGGTCGCCGTGCCGGTCGCGCACGCGCATGGAAGCTCGAGGCCACTGCACGTCGGCGCCGCTGGGGGGCAAGGTCACGCGCTTCGCCACGGTGTGCTCCATGGGTACGACCCTGGATTCGACGCCGTACTCCGTTTCGAGCCGCGACGCCACGACTTCGAACTGCAACGCGCCGACCGCACCGAGGATCGGCATTCGCGCACCATCGATCGGCCAGAACACGCGTACCGCGCCCTCTTCCTCGAGCTGCTCAAGCCCGCGCTGGAACTGCTTCGACTTCGCGAAACTGAAACTCTCCAGCGTGGCGAAGCATTCGGGCTCAAACCGTGGAATTGGTTCGTAACGCAGGCTCTTACTCGAGGTCAGCGTGTCGCCGATGATGAAGAGGCCCGGGTTCACCAGCCCGATGACGTCGCCGGCGTAGGCCTCCTCAACCGTCTCGCGCTCCCGGGCGAACAGGCGGTGGGGACGCGTCACCCGGATACTCCGTCCCAGGCGCGGGTGGTACACCATCATGTCCTTCTCGAACCGCCCGGAGCAGACCCGCAGAAACGCCATCCGGTCGCGGTGCTGCGGGTCCATGTTCGCCTGGATCTTGAAAATGATGCCCGAGAACTCGTCCGAGTCCGGCTGGATGTCGCCCGAATCCGAGGCGCGCGGACCGGGCGGCGGGGCCAGCTTCGCCAACGCCTCAATGAATGGCTCGACACCGAAGCTGTTCAGCGCGCTCCCGAAGAACACCGGGGTCATCTCGCCGCGCAGGAATGCCGCCCGGTCGAACTCCGGCGTCACGCCCTGGATCAGGGCAATCTGCTCCCGGAGCTCCGAATGGCCCCGGTCCCCGAGGATTGCCGTCAGCTTCGGGTCGTCCAGGTTGCCCACCGTCACGGGGGCACGGTGACGCCCGCCCTCCGTGCGTTCGAACTGGAGGACGGCGTGGTTCACCAGGTCATACACGCCACGAAAGCTCGGCCCGTCGCCGATCGGCCAGTTCATTGGCACGGCCAGCATCCCCAGCACCCGCTCGATTTCGTCGAGCAGTTCCAGCGGTTCGCGCCCCGGGTGGTCGAGCTTGTTGATGAACGTCAGCACCGGGATCTTCCGCATCCGGCAGACATCGAAAAGCTTGCGCGTCTGCGCCTCGATGCCCTTCGCGCCGTCCAGCACCATCACTGCGCTATCGACCGCTGCGAGGGTGCGGTAGGTGTCTTCGCTGAAATCCTGGTGGCCCGGCGTGTCCAGCAGGTTGAACCGGCAGCCGAACGCGTCGAACTGCAAAGCCGTCGAGGTCACTGAAATGCCGCGCTGCCGCTCCATCGCCATCCAGTCGGAGGTTGATCTCCGCGCATTGCCGCGTGCCCGGACCGACCCCGCTTCCTCGACCGCGCCTCCGTAGAGAAGGAACTTCTCGGTCAACGTCGTCTTCCCGGCGTCCGGGTGCGAGATGATCGCGAACGTGCGCCGCCGCTTCACTTCGTCGCCCAGCGCGGCAGAAGCGCCAACGGTGGCGGTAGTCTCGATCATCCGTGTACCTCGTGCGTCCAACGCCGGGCGCTCCGCCGCCATTCCGGTGCGGGCCAACTGCCGGGAACGTCACTTCTACCGTAGCCCGCGGGCGTCGTAGTGAATAGGGAAATGCACTTGCGGGGCAGCACTGGCCCCAATTGTTCGCTTCGCGCGAACTATGTACGCTTCCTTCCTGCCTCACGCTCACGTGAAGGTTGCAGAGGACACCACATGAATCCTGCCGCCGATACACCGCTCGGCGAAACGCTGAACAATCGCCAGAAGTGGCTCCTGCTCGGCAGCCTGATGATCAGCCTCTTCGTTGGCGCACTCGATCAGACCGTCGTCTCGACCGCCACTCCGCGCATCCTGGCCGACCTCGGCGGCTTTGGGCTGCTGTCCTGGCTCTTCACCAGCTACATGCTGACCTCGACGGTCATCATCCCACTGGTCGGAAAACTGGGGGATATCTACGGCCGAAAACTCTTCCTGATTGGCGGCGTGTTCATCTTCATGGTTGCCTCCGCGGCCTGTGGCGCCGCGCCGAACATGCCCGTGCTCATCTGGATGCGCGCGGTCCAGGGTCTTGGCGGCGGCATGATCTTCGCATCCGTCTTCGCCACAATGGGCGACCTGTTTTCCCCGGCCGAACGGGGAAAGTACATCGGCCTCTTCACCGGCATGTTCAGCCTCGCGAGTATTGTTGGACCGGCCTTCGGCGGCTTCCTTACCGACAACCTGAGCTGGCGCTGGGTGTTCTACGTCAACATCCCGGTGAGCCTCATCGCGATGCCCGCCATCTGGTTTAACCTCCCGTCCAAGGCGCGCTCGGGTCGCCCGAAGCTCGACTTCGTGGGAGCGATACTGCTCTCGGCATCGTCGGTGATGGCACTGCTTGCGTTGGTCTGGGCCGGTGACAAGTATGCCTGGGGTTCGGCGGAGATCATCGGGCTGTTCGCCGGGTCGGCCGTTGCCCTTGCGTTGTTCATCGGGCAGGAGCTGCGGCACCCGGAGCCTATCCTCCCGCTCCACCTCTTCAAGAACCGCGTCTTCCTGATGTCCAACCTGATCGTGTTCACGTTTGGCGTGGGCGTGTTCGGGGCGTTCCAGTTCCTCGGCATTTATGTCCAAACCGCGCTCGACGCCTCCGCCACGACTTCGGGCGTGATCTCGATGCCCCAGAGCCTTGGCGTCCTGATCACCAGCGTCATCGGCGGCTGGGTGATCACTCGCACCGGCAGGTACCGGTGGCAGACCGTGTTCGGCACGGTCCTCATCGCCATCGCCCTGGGCATGCTGACGCAGCTCAGCCTCGAAACGAAGCTCTGGCACATCAGCGCCATCATGGTCGTCCTCGGCCTCGGCTTCGGCCTTGTCCTGCCCACCATGTCGCTGGTTGTCCAGAACGCCGTCAGCTACCAGTACATCGGTGTGGCGAGTTCATCCAGCCAGTTTTTCCGCCAGATCGGCAGCGTGCTCGGCATCGCCGTCTTCGGCGCCATCCTCGCCAATACCTACCACTCCCAGTTCGCGGAACGCTTCAGCGCCGAAGATCGCGCCGCAGTCGGGCCGGTCATTACCGCCCAGCTCGATGACCCGACGGTGAAGCTGAACGACCAGCAGTACGCCCGCATCGAGGCCCAGGTACTCACCCTCGACGGAGGCGAAGGCATCCTCGATAGAGCCCGCTCTGCCCAGGGCGAGAGCGTCGTTTCCGCCATTCGGAACATCTACCTGGCCGCCTTCGGCGCGGCCCTGCTTTGCACGGTCTTCGCCATCATGATGCAGGAACTCCCCCTCCGGAGGACCGTCCAGGGTGGTCCTCCCGGCCAGGTGCCCCAGGGGTCAACAGCCACGGGCCCGGCGGGACCTGCCGGGCCGCCCGAGCCCGCACCCGCCCCCGGTACCGGAGCACCCGGCCAATAAGCGGACACCGGCGCAACATCGAAACGGCCCCGGCGATAATCGCCGGGGCCGTTCTGTCTCTAGCCGGGAAGCGGTTCTAGAACCGCTTCTCCTTGATCCGGGCAGCCTTGCCCGTCAGGCCGCGCAGGTAGTAGAGGTTCTTCCGGCGGACCTTGCCGCGCCGGATCACCTCGATCTTGTCGACGCGCGGACTGTTTATTGGGAAGGTGCGCTCCACACCCACGCCGCTCGCGATCTTCCGCACCGTGAAGTTCGAGACCAGACCCTTCATCCGCCTCCGGATGACGACCCCTTCGAACACCTGGATGCGCTCTTTGTCGCCTTCGACAACCTTCGCGTGGACGCGGACGGTATCGCCGCTTCCGAAATCTGGGAGACCGGTTCGCGCTTCGTTCGGGATGAGCGCGTCAAGTTCGTAAGCCATTTCAAGAACCTCTGTGGGCGTAACTTTCTCACGATACCGGATCGGCCTCTACGTTCCACCCCGGCGAGGGCGTCACCGGCCCGTGCTTCCATGTCCCCCAGCCCCACGCTTGGTGTCCGAAAGTACTTCCACTTCCTCAAACGAGACGTCCGCGAGCCGCGTGACCACGAGCTGGGCTATCCGGTCACCGTCGTGCACCGTGTGCTCGATGCCGGGCGCCACCGTGTACAGCGTAATCATGATCTCGCCACGGTAGTCCGCATCCAGTGTCCCGAACGTCGCCAGGACACCTTGCCGCGCAAGTCCACTGCGGGGACGAAACTGCGCGTCGAGCCCCCACGGCACCTCCATCGCCAGCCCGGTCGGGATCACCACCGGACCCTGACCGACCATCACCGGGCCGTCCTCCAGGCAGGCATGAATGTCAAACCCGGAGGCGAACTCGGTGGCTCGCGAGGGCACCCTCGCGCCCGGCCGGAGCAACTTCACCCGTATCGATTCACTCATGATCGATTCACTCATGGCCGCGGGATGACCGGCAGCGTGATGTGGCTCGGTCGCGACGCATCGTGGAAGACCGTGTTTGTCGCGACCTCGACACCGTGGTCCGTCGCAATCAGCGCCCCGGTGTTCGTGTTCCGGTCGAACCGTGGGAAGTTCGAGCTGCTGACCTCCAGCCGGATGCGGTGGCCGGCAAGGAACACGTTCGACGTTCCCGCGAGGTCGACGGTCACTGCGGCCGGCGTGCCTGGATCGAGCAGCTGCGCCTGACCGAACCCACCCCGGTAGCGCACACGGATGATGCCGTCGGTCAAGTTCATCGCGGTCCCGTCCCGATGCACGTCGACGAGCTTCGCCGTGAAGTCCGTATCCGGACAGCTGCTGGCAACCCACAGCCGCGCTTCGATCGCCCCGGTCACCTGAACGTCCCGGTCGAGCACCGGCGTGGTGTAGCACAGCACGTCTGGCCGAGCCTCCACTGCCGACTGGTCGAAAGGCCCGGGCGGAACGTCGAGCGGGTACGGGAAGAGTGCCCCGCCCGTGGTTGGGCAGGGGTTCAGCGGGTCGTATACGAAGTGGTCGGGGCGCTCGCCGCCCGGTGCGTCTGTCGAGAGCACTCCGTCTCCCCGGGCCGTGGCCGCTGCCCCGTTCGAATGCAGGTAGTACTTCGTCGGCACGGCCTGGGGCGGCGGCCAGTCGGCGAACGTGTCCCACGTGTTGGTACCCATCGCGAACACCCGTGCCGGCGGCTCCGCCGTGATGCCCGAGTCGCGGTCGCGCAGCCAGTGATCGAACCAGTTCATGTGCAGTTCTTCGAGCAGCACCTGCGAGGACTGACCGAAAATGGTCTGGCCCACGCCGGCCGTCAGCGTCGAGCCATGCGACCACGGCCCGACAATGAGCTTCTGACCCTTCCGCGCGACCTCCGTCGGGCCGTTCGCGCGCATTCCGCTGAAGTTCCGCAACGTCCCTCGGATGAACAGGTCGTACCAGCCGCCCAGGTTGTATGCGGGCGCGTGGATGCGCGGGTGGGCCGATTCAATCGTGATCGGCTCCCAGAACTCATCACGCGTGGGATGCTCCAGCCACTCCTTGTAGTAGGTCGCGACCGCATCGTGCGCGAAAGCCGGCAGCTCGCTGACCGGCAGGTGCCGCAGCGCCGGCCAGTGGTCCCACACCACGCCGCCGAGCCCGGCCATCACTCGCTGGAGTTCGCCCGTTTCGAGGCCCAGGCGCGGTACCTCCGGCAGGGCAAGCAGAAGCGCCGTCCACGTCAGGTTGAAGCTCAGCTCGAACGCCCCGCCCCGGTACGTCCAGCCGTCGTAGTAATCCGACCCCGTCAGCGACGGGAAGATGCACTGGAGGTTCGGCGGCTGAGCCGAAGCCGCGAGCCACTGCGTCGCTCCCAGGTACGAGATCCCGTACATCCCGACCCGTCCGTTGCTCCACGGCTGGCGGGCGCACCACTCCACCGTGTCGAACCCATCGCTCAGCTCCTGGTGGAACGGGTGAAAGCGGCCATCCGATTCGAACCGGCCGCGCACGTCCTGCACAACCACCACGTACCCCTCGCTCGCGGGGCGGATAGGCTGCAGCCATCCGTACGAGAGGTTCGCCATCGATTTGTTGTACGGCGTCCGCGTCAACAGCACCGGGTAGTCGCCCTCGGCTTCGGGGCGGAACACGTCGGCTCGCAGGATCGTGCCGTCGCGCATCGGTACCGGCACGTTTCGTTCGACGCGGATGTCCATCAGGGAAGGCATGTTCGAAAGCATACGGGGCGCGAAAGCGCCGCGCGAAACCCCACTGCCAGTTGACCGGTTACGGGAAAAGTGGCCACTATGTGGCTACTTCTCAGGGAGAGATACGCGAGCGTGAAGACTATCGGCGTCCGCCAGCTCAAAAACGAGGCCACCCAGATCGTCCGCGCCGTGCGCGATCAGCACGCCCTGTACGTCATCACCGTCAACGGCCAACCCGTCGCCACCCTGCGTCCCTACGCCGACCGCGACATCGCCGGCATGCAGCGCTCCCAGGCGGCGTCCGAAATGGGCGCCATCGAACGTCTCGCAGAAGCCGTGGGCGAAGCATGGATGAGCGTCCCCGATGTCGACGAAGTCTCTGAGACTCCCCGGCGCGGACGCGTCCGCATCGGCGAGGAGGACTAGCGTGGCCACCGTCGACGCAAGCGTCCTCGTCTCGCTCTTCAACACGCACGACCGCCTCCACAACTCCACCGTCGCGTGGTTCCGCCAGGCCGTGGCCGATGGCGAGCCCCTCCGCGCGCCGGTCACCGTGCTCGCCGAGGTCTCTGCAGCGATCGCCACCGGCACCGGCGACAAGCAGCTCGCCCGCGATGTCGAGACCCACGTCCGCCACTCGCCCCTGTTCGAGTTGCTGCCGGTCGCCCTGCCGCTCGCCGAGCGCGCCGCGACGCTCGCCGCCGAGCACCAGCTCCGCGGCAGCGACGCCATCTACTTCGCCGTCGCCGAAACCCTCGGTGACCGCCTGGTGACGCTCAATCCACGCCAGCTCCAGCGTGGCGCCTCGGTCGTCGAGACTGTCCGCCCGCGGGTGTAGGGGCACGGACGCGGGGCCGTCCGTGGTATGCTCCGCATGAGGAAATGACAATGACCGCCAGACCCCGCTCCGACGACTCGATCTCCGAGAGCGTTGTCGAACTCACTCCTGAAGAGGTGGAACGTGCGTTCGACGCGGAGTCCCGCGCCTCGCTGGGCATTTCGGCGGAAGAGTTCCGGCGCCGATGGCAACGGGGCGAGTACGCCGGCCAGGACACCGAGGCGGTCTGGCGTGTCGCGTTCTTCCTCGGGGGGCTCGCGCCGAAGCAGTGAACGCGCGCGAGTTTCGAGCGGGCCTCACTTCCCGGGCCGAGCATGTTCGCCGCCTGGTAGCGGTCTGCGGTACCGGCCATGTACGCCAGTGGGTCGAGCTGAAGCACCCCATCGTTGGCTTCATACAGACCGGCGAAAGTGTGCCCCTTCGGACGGACTCACGTGGCCTCAGCCTCAGGATTCGCGAGTGGTGGGCCGCTGGCGACGAACACCTCCGGTTCATCGGGTGCCACTACGTGCTGCTCGACGTGGTCTCCGGGCAAGAATTGCTCGCGTTCCATCGCCACGATGGCCGCTTTCCCGAGGGCCACTACCACCTCGGCCCTGCTTCGGGTGAGTTAACCGAATCGTTGGCGCGAGCGCACCTGCCTGCACCGGGACTCGACCTGGAGTCGTTCGTGTTGATGCTGATCACAGAGTTCCGTGTACGTCCCCGGCAGGCCGATTGGGAGTTCGTGCTCAGAGGCCCAACGCCTACCTGAACAGGTCCCGCTCCGAGTCCCGGATGATCGACTGCATCGTCGCCGTCTCGTCCGCCTCCCACGGCAGCCCGCGCACCACCGCGCAGGGCACCCGCGAAAGGTTCCCCTTCACCAGCTCCGCCGCCCCCGCGACTTCGTCCGCGGTGCACAGCGCCTGCACGCGGAACTCGTGCCCGTGCGGGTCCACCTGGCCGATGTAGCTCGTCACCGGTTGCATCCCCGCGATCCCGATGGCGATGTCAGTCTGAGCCTCGCGCCACGGCCGCCCAAACGTGTCCGAGATGATCACAGCCACGTCCAGCCCCTTCGCCTGCAGCGCGGTCCGCACCCGCATGCAACTGGCATCGGGATCGACCGGCAGCAACACCGCCAGCCCGTGCCCGCCCGAGCTCGACTGGTCGATACCCGCGTTCGCGCAGATGAACCCGTGGCGCGTCTCCGTAATGAGGATCGGCCCCACCTGGCGCACCACCCGCCGCGACTCGCGCAGCACCAGTTCGATCACCGCCGGCTCCTTCTCCCACTTCTCCGCGTATTGCCGCGCAAACGGCGACACGTCGACCGTCGACAATTCGACCACGCGCCCCTCGGCCTTCGAGACGATCTTCGACGTGATCACGAGGATGTCGCCCGATTCCAGTGGCGTGCCGGCAGCGGCGGCGGCGGCGTGGATGCTCCCGGCGAGATCTGTCCCCGCCGTGATCTCGGGGAGTCCGGGGATACCGAAGATGGAGAGTCCGGGCATGGGAGCGCCGCCTTGTCGAGATTGTCCGGCCATTGTGGCCGAGTCGCGCCAGATGTGTAAGCCAGCTCCCGGAGGTCAGAGCCCCACGATACGGATGGTCGACTGCGTCTTGTGCTTCCGGTTCAGGTTGATGAGCAGCGAAGTCATCATCTCGACATACCGGCTCTGCGATGGTCCACCCGCATCGATCCCGCGCACGCCCGCGATCTCGTTCGCGAGGCCGATGACCACCTGCTTCGCCTCGGCGTCCCGTCCGCAGACGAGTACGTCCGCCTCAATGGGGTGGTCCAGGTGCTGCAACTCCTCGGCGCTCATGTTTTGGAACGCCGAGACCACCCGCGCGTTCGGCAGCTGAGCGATCGCCTCCTGGAGTGCGCTGTTGCCGGGCACGTTCAGGGCAACCGCGCCCACGCCCTGCTGAAACTCCAGCGGGGCCACCACGTTGCACACGATCTTCCCGTCGAGCGCCGGCCCCAGCGCCTCGAGCGTCGCCTGCTGACCGCTGTAGGGAAAGGTCAGGAATACAACATCCGCGCCAGGCACCACATCGGCGTTCGCCCCGCCGGACGCCGTTGCCCCGGGCACCGCCTCCGTGATCTTCTGGGCGCCCTCTTCGCCGCGCTCCTTCGAGCGGGAACCGATAGCCACCTCGTGCCCGGCCCGGGCAAACCGCATGGCGAGACCCAGGCCCTCCGGGCCGGTGCCTCCTACGAACGCGAGCTTCATGAGGACTCCTTCGGACGAAAACGAATAGGAAAAGCGTAAGGGTTGCGCGCGAAATGGGAGAAGCCAGCCCTGTTCCACGCCAACTTCAGCGCCATCCCCCTGTGGCAATCCGGTGTTTGCGGCGTACCTGAATGGTGAGGGCATCCCGCCACCACGGCGCGGCCCCCGCGAGTATAGGCGCGCTTACCACCTGCCCCGAGAGGGGCTGGGAGCGTCTGCTATACTCGAACCATTGGCGCGGGTCCCCGTCCGCGAAACCGGAGATCGCCTTTGTATTCCCGCTGGCTACGCAACAGTTTCATTTACTTGCTCATCCTCGTAGCGGTCATCGCCATCGTCTTCGCATTTTTCTCGAGTGGTGACGATCACCAGAAGATTGGCTATGGCCAGGTAGTCGAGGATGCCAAGAACGGGCTTGTCCAAAAGATCGAGGTCGATGGTCGAAACCTGACCGTCACGTACCTCACCTCGGGCAGCGCAGTGGACCCCGAGGTCAAGTCCTCGAAGATCGGCCCCAACTCGGAGATCGAGAAGCTCCTGGCTGACGCAGGCGTGGCCCTGAGCCGCCCGGCAGGTTCCGGCGCCGGTGTCGCCGCCGTCAACCTCGAGTACAAGGACAGCTCGGGCTTCGGACCGTGGCTCGGCCTGCTGCTCAACATCCTGCCGTTCCTGCTCTTCGGTCTCTTCCTCCTCCTCATCATGCGCCAGGCCCAGGGGTCCAACTCCCAGGCCATGAGCTTCGGCAAGAGCCGGGCCCGCCTCTTCACCGGCAGCAAGGTCACCGTCACCTTCGCCGATGTCGCCGGTGTCGATGAGTCCAAAGAGGAGCTCGCCGAAGTCGTCGAGTTCCTCAAATACCCCGAAAAGTTCGCCGCCCTCGGCGCGCGCATCCCCAAGGGGGTCCTCCTCGTCGGCCCTCCCGGAACCGGCAAGACCCTCCTCTCCCGCGCCGTCGCCGGCGAAGCGGGCGTCCCGTTCTTCAGCATCTCCGGCTCTGAATTCGTCGAGATGTTCGTTGGCGTCGGCGCCAGCCGCGTGCGCGACCTGTTCGACCAGGCGAAGAAAAACGCC
Organism: Chloroflexota bacterium; assembly: GCA_963169135.1. Taxonomy (GTDB): domain Bacteria; phylum Chloroflexota; class Dehalococcoidia; order Tepidiformales; family Tepidiformaceae; genus Amarobacter. The sequence continues at coordinate 8,041 of CAUJEQ010000087.1, read as the reverse complement.
CCCTGCATCGTCTTCGTCGATGAAATCGACGCGGTCGGCCGCCAGCGCGGCGCCGGCCTCGGCGGTAGCCACGACGAGCGCGAACAGACCCTCAACCAGATCCTGGTCGAGATGGACGGCTTCGATACCGGCACCAACGTCATCGTTATCGCCGCGACCAACCGGCCCGACATCCTCGACCCCGCCCTCCTCCGCCCGGGCCGCTTCGACCGCAAGGTTATCCTCGACGCGCCCGACGTGAAGGGCCGCGAGGCCATCCTCGCTGTCCACGCCAAGGGCAAGCCCATCGCCGACGATGTGAAGCTCTCCATCCTCTCCAAGGCCACCGCCGGGTTCAGCGGCGCCGACCTCGCCAACCTCGTCAACGAGGCGGCCATCCTCGCCGCCCGGCGCAACAAGAAGATCATCACCATGAAGGAGTTCGAAGAGGCCGTCGACCGCGTCATCCTCGGGCCCGAGCGCAAGAGCAAGGTGATGTCCGAACTCGAAAAAAAGGTGACTGCCTACCACGAAGGCGGCCACACCATCGTCGCCCACTTCCTTGAGCACCACGACCCGGTGCACAAGGTCACCATCGTCTCGCGCGGCATGAGCGGCGGCCACACCCGCTTCATCGGCGAGGACACCAGCTATCACACGCCCGCGATGTTCAAGGACCGCATGGCCAGCGCCCTCGGCGGCCTCGCCGCCGAAGAGATCGTCTTCGGCGAAGCCTCCACCGGCCCCTCCAGCGACATCCAGCAGGTCACCCGGATCGCCCGCTCCATGGTCACCCGCTGGGGCATGAGCAAGAAGCTCGGGCCCCGGACCTTCGGCAAGAGCGAGGAGCTCGTCTTCCTCGGCCGTGAGATCTCGGAGACCCGCGACTACAGCGAAAAGGTCGCTGAAAGTATCGACGACGAGGTCCGCACACTCATCGATGACGCGCACATCGTCGCCACCAGCATCCTCAATGACCATCGCCCGCTGCTCGATAAGCTCGCCGGCGTCCTCATGGAAGTCGAAACCCTCGAGGGCGACACGCTCGCAAGGCTGCTGAACAGCGACCCGAACGAGCCCTGGCCGCCATCCGACCTCGAGGCAGCCCCCGAACCGCCCATACCGCCAGCCGCCAGCGACGAATCGCCCCGGCGGCCGTCGTTCGAACCCAAGCCAGCCCCGGGACTCGCCTGGGAAGGCGGCAACCAGACCCGCGCCGACGGGTAAGCCCACCCCAACGGCACGAAGTCGTTGACTGAATCCGTGGACAGCACCACACTGGAAAGCTGTCCACGGATTTCCTGGAGTTAGATATGGAAGCGATCGTACGCGCCGATGGGCGTCAGTTGCGCCTCATTGAGGGGCAAGAGTTCGAAATGAACCGGATCGAAGGCGAACCGGGTGATACGGTGAACCTCGACGTCATGATGGTCCTCGATGGACCGGAAGTGACCGTCGGGAAACCGCTCGTCGAGGGTGCCGCCGTCCGCGCGCGCATCACCCAGCATGGCCGCGCGCCCAAGCTCGTGTTCATGAAGTACAAGAACAAGATCCGGTACCGCCGCAAGTTCGGCCACCGGCAACAGGTCACTCGGCTCGTCGTCGAGTCCATTTCGAAGGGTTAGGCACAATGGCGCATAAGAAAGGCGTTTCGAGCTCCAAGAACGGCCGCGACAGCAATTCCCAGCGCCTCGGCGTCAAGCTTTTCGATGGCGAAGTCGTAAAGCCGGGCTCAATCATCCTCCGCCAACGCGGCACGCGTTTCCACCCGGGCAACAATGTCGGCCTCGGCCGCGACTACACGATCTTCTCCCTCATCGATGGGAAGGTCAAGTTCGAGCCGTTCGCCAAGGGCCGCCGGAAGAAGATCAGCGTTTACGCACAGGCCGAAAGCTAAGGAAGGGACCATGAAGGCCGGGATCCACCCCAACTACCAGGAAGCCACGATCACGTGCTCATGCGGCAACGAGATCAAGACCCGCTCGACAAAGTCGTCCATGCACCTCGATGTCTGCAGTGCCTGCCACCCGTTCTTCACGGGCGAACAGCGCATCGTCGACACCGCAGGCCGCGTCGAACGCTTCAACCGCCGCTTCCAGCGCGGCAACTAACGCGCGGAAACCGCACAATACCGGGGCGCCTCGTGCGCCCCTTTTCATTTCTCGGAGTAGCCATGACGGACGCGACGTCTCCACAGCCGGCAAACGTCTACTTCGGCGGCCAGGCCGTCATCGAAGGCGTGATGATCCGCGGCCCCGAGCACATGGCCGTCGCCGTCCGCCACCCCAAGGGCCACATCGTCACCCACTCCGAGCGCCTCACCGGCATCTACACCGGCCGCTCCCGCCGCATCCCCTTCCTCCGCGGCGTTGTCGTGCTCTGGGAAACGATGGCGCTCGGCATGCGCGCCCTCAACTACTCCTCCCGCATCGCCTTCGAAGAAGAAATCGACGACAACGGCGAACAGGTCGAGTTCCCCGAAAAGGTGCTCTGGGGGACCATGGCCCTCGCCATCCTCTTCGTGGTCGGCATCTTCTTCGCGGGCCCCATCCTGCTCGCCAACCTCCTCGAAGCCTTCGATGTCCACCGCTTCTGGATCGTTGCCGTCGAAGGCGTCCTCCGGCTCGCCCTCTTCGTCGGGTACATCGCCCTCATCGGGCTCATCCCCGATATCCGCCGCGTCTTCCAGTACCACGGCGCCGAACACATGACCATCCACGCCTACGAAGCCGGCAAGCCCCTGGTCCCCGCCGAAGTCCGCCCCTTCCCCAAGGAGCACACCCGCTGCGGCACCAGCTTCCTGCTCGTCGTCGTCTTCGTCGCCCTCATCACCTTCTTCGTCTTCGACCTGCTCGTCGATGAAGGCATTCTCATCCGCACCGCTTCGCGCATCGTCTTCATGCCGCTTGTCGCCGGCATCAGCTACGAGATCCTCCGCATCGGCGCCCGCTATGGCGGTAACTGGTTCGTCCACGCCATGTTCGTCCCAAACATCGCCCTCCAGGCCCTCACCACCAAAGTCCCCGACGACAGCCAGATCGAGGTCGCCATCGCCTCCTTCGAAGCCACCCTCGAAGCCGCTGGTGTGGCCCCCGCCTCGGCAAGCGATGCCGAAGCCATCGCCATGGCCCCGCCACTCGACTGACGCCACCGGGCGGAATCTTCACACTTCGGCTCTGGAGAGTTTAGAACGTTTGTTCTAAACTCGCAGATCCGATGGATGTCGCCTGTCTCCAGGTACCCAACTTCCTCATCGCGCTCGCCCGGCGCGACCACCCCGAACTGGCCAGGCGCCCGGTCGTGGTCGGCGGCGCCCCCGAAGAACACGCCCAGGTCACCGCCTGCTCCGCCGAAGCAGCCGCCGCGGGCGTCACCATCGGCACCACCCTCCGGCGCGCCCTCGCCCTCAGCCCAAACGCTGTCTTCCTCCCCCTCCAGGAAGCCTTCGCCCACACCGAAGCTGCCCGCCTGACGGACCTCATCGAAACCCGCAGCCCCCTGGTCGAGGCCGTCGCCCCCGGTCACATCCACTTCGAGGTCCGGGGCCTCGCCCGCCTCGCGAAGATGAGCGGCGAGCAATACCTCGCCGAACTCCTTGAGTCGGTCAGCGCCGAAACCGGGCTGGGGGCCTGGCTGGGGGCCGCGAGTAGCCTCTTCCCCGCCCACGCCGCCGCCAGCGCCCTCCCCGTGATGGGTACAGCAGCCCCCGCCCCCGGCTCGCCGCCTCCGAAATCGCCCAAAACCGGCTGGGTGCTCGTCCCCGCGGGCCAGGAGCGCGACTTCCTCACCCACGTCCCCGTCGAAGTACTCCCGGTCGACCCCGTGATGCACGTCCGCCTGCGCCTCTTCGGACTCGAACGCGTCGGCCAGGTCGCCGATATCCCCCTCTCCGCGCTCCAGGCCCAGTTCGGCCCCGATGGCCGCCGCGCCTGGGACCTCGCCAACGGCCGCGACCACTCCCGCATCGTCGCCCGCCGCGAAGAGGTGCGCATCACCGAGGAGATGGACCTCCCCGCGCCAGCCGCCTCCATCGAACCGCTGCTCGCCGGCACCGAAGCGCTCCTCAACCGCGCCCTGGCCCACCCCGCCGTCCGCGGCCAAACCGTCCGCCGGCTCGACTGGTGGCTCGGCCTCGAAAGCGGTGAACAGGTCGCCCGCCGCGTCGTCTTCCGCGAACCAACGAGTGACGCCCGCCACATGCTCTTCGTCCTCCGGAGCAAGCTCGACCGGCTCGCACTCGATGCGGCCGCCGCCAGCGTTGGCGTCACCCTCTCGGGCATCTGCAGCGAATACGCCCACCAGGCCAACCTCTGGCAGATCGGCCCCCGGCGCCAGCGCGAACTCGGACAGGCCATCGAACAGCTCTCCGCCCGCACCGGCGGCCCCCAGGTCTACCGCATCGTGGAGGTGCAACCGTGGTCGAGAATCCCCGAACGCCAGCTGGCCCTGGTGGCCTTCGGCTCCTGAACCAGCCCAGGCCCGCCGCCGTCGAGGCCACGCCCGCCGGCGAACCCGCTGCTGCCGTCTGGCAGGGCCGCTACCAGCGCGTTCGCGCCATCGCCGATAGCTGGCGCATCGACGATGAATGGTGGCGCGACGAGATTGCCCGCCGCTACTTCGTCGTCGAACTCGAATCCGGCCGCCGCCTCACGCTCTTCTGCGACCTCGTCACCGGCACCTGGTACGCCCAGCCTTACGAAGGCCCCCGCGATGGCGGCAGCATCCTCCGCGGCCGCGCGGGCTAATCCCTGGCGCGCCTGGAACGACCCGCTCGAACACCCCACCGACCTATCCGAGGCGCGCCAGTCATGGCGCGCTGCGGCGTCGCAGTAGCCACAACGGCCAGCCGCCAGGCCACTGATTATTCGCGGAGCCAACGGCCAACAACCATCGGCCAACGGCCACAGAGCCTCAGCACTCCCGGTGCTATCCTTGTCCACCCATGGACTACGAAAGCCTGCTCGCCCACCGCACCCACACCATGCAGGCCAGCGCTATCCGCGAAATCCTCAAGGTCGCCTCCTCACCCGGCATGGTCTCCCTCGCCGGGGGCCTCCCCGCCGCCGAAAGCTTCCCCCTCGAGATCATGGAAGAGCTCACCGGCGCCGTCCTCGCGAAATACGGCGCCCAGGCGCTCCAGTACGACGCCAGCGAGGGCTTTCTCCCCCTGCGCGAGGCGCTTGTCCCCCACCTCGCCGCCCGCGGCGTCAAGGCCACCGCCGAGGGCATCACGATCTTCAGCGGCTCCCAGGGCATCCTCGACGGCATCGGCAAGATCCTCATCTCCCCCGGCGATGTGGTCGCCGTCGAAGCACCGACCTACCTCGGCGCCATCCAGGCCTTCAACCCCTACGAACCCCGCTATGCCGAAATCGAAACCGACGGGGATGGCCTTATCCCCGAGTCCCTGGACCGCGTGCTCGCGGACCAGCGCGTGAAGCTCGTCTACCTCGTCCCCACCTTTCAGAACCCCACCGGCCGCACCCTTCCTCTCGACCGCCGCCATGCCGTTGCCGAAATCCTGCGCACACACAACGCCCTCCTGCTCGAAGACGACCCCTACAGCGACCTGCGCTACACCGGCACGCCCGTACCGCCGATCAAGTCGCTCGCGCCGGAGAACGTCGTCTACTCCAGCACGCTCTCAAAGACGTTCGCCCCCGGCCTCCGTGTCGGCCTCTGCGTGGCGCCCGCACCCATCCAGCGCTGGATGATTACCGCCCGCCAGGGGGTCGACCTCCACACCAGCACCTTCACCCAGGCGCTCGCCGCAGAGTACATCGCGGCTGGCTACCTCGAGCGCCAGCTGCCCCGCATCCTGGACATCTACCGCCCCCGCCAGCAGGCGATGTTCGACGCGCTCGCCGTCCACCTGCCCGAGGACTTCGCCTACACCCGTCCCGAAGGCGGCATGTTCATCTGGGTCGAAGGCCCTCCCGGCTTCGACGCCGAGGCGCTTCAGCGCCGCATCCTCGAACGCGGCGTCGCCTTCGTGCCGGGCAAGTACTTCTACGTGAACCCCGAAGGCAAACAAAACACGTTCCGGATGAACTTTACCGCCGCCGACCCGGCCACCATCGAGCGCGCCATCGCCATCGTGGGCGACGCCATCGCCGAGGAACTCGCAGCCAGCCGGTAGCCCTACCCGAAGTCGTGCGAGACCGGCGTCTCGATGAAGCCCGGCAACGGGCACGGCCGGAAGTGCTCGGCGATGATGTTCGGGAAGCCGCTCTGCTCGTTATCCACCCGCCCCCGCACGATCACGAACGGCGTACCCCGCACCAGTTCGCGCTGCCGCTCCTGCAAGGCCGTATAGACCACCAGGTTCGCCAGCCCGAACTCGTCCTCCAGGAGCATGAACATCACACCGCTGGCCGTCTGCGGCCGCTGCCGGGTCACCACCATCCCGGCCATCTCCACGATCATCCCCTGCGGCAGCCGGTTCGGGTTGCCCACCCCGCCCAGGTGCCGGCTCGTGATGAGCCCCTCGTGCAACAGCGGCCGCACCAGCGCCATCGGGTGGCGGCCCGGGCTCAGCCCCAGGCGGTCGTGGTCCCAGGCCAGCTCCTGCCACGCCGAAAGCGCGGGCAACTCCGCCATATCCTGCTCCGTCGGCAACGGCAGTGCCAGCTGGTTCTCGCGCGCGGCATCACTCTTGGCCACGGCCGCTTCGGTGAGCAGTCCGAGTTGCCAGAGCAGCTCCCGCCGGGGCAACCCAAACTCCTCCAGCGCCCCCGCGCGGATGAGCGTCTCCGCCTGCTCGCGGCTCATCCGCGCCCGCGCCAGCAACTCCCGCAGCGAGCGGTACGGCCCGTTGGCGCGCCGCTCGGCCACGATCCGCTCCGGGAGCGTGGTGTAGCCCTGCCCCCGCGGGTGCTGGCGGATGTCCTGCCAGCCACCGCCCAGCCCCTTCACCTGTTGCAGCCCCAGGCGGATGTCCCCCTGCTCCGGCCAGGCCCCCGCCCGGCTCGCATTAATCGACGGCGGCAGCGTCGCGATCCCGTGCCGCGCTGCGTCCTGCGTCAGCACCTCCACCGAATAGAAGCCCATCGGCTGGGCGTTGAACAGCGAGCAGTAGTACGCCGCCGGGTAGTGGTAGCGCAGCCACGCCGACTCATACGCCAGCAGCGCGAACGCCACCGCGTGGCTCTTCGGAAACCCGAACGCCGCGAACGCCGCCATCTTGTCGAACGCCACCTTCGCCGCCTCGCGGCTCACGCCCATGCGCCCTGCCCCGGCGTAAAATTCCGCGGCGAGCGCCTGCATGGCGTCGGACGACCGCTTACGGCTCATCGCCCGGCGCAGGCGGTCTGCCTGCCCCGGCGTGAAGCCCGCCACCGCGCAGGAGATCTGCAGCACCTGGTCCTGGTAGAGCACGTGCCCCAGCGTCTCGCCCAGGCAGTGTTCCAGCAGCGGCCCCAGCTCCGGGTGCCCGTAGTCCACCTCGATAGCCTCGCCCCGGGCCAGCCGCTCGCGGTACTCCATGTACGGCCGGAACGCCCCCGCCATGATCGGCCCCGGCCGGATGATCGCGACTTGCACCGCCAGGTCGTCCAGGTTGTTCGGCTGCGTCCGCGGCAGCGTCTGCACCTGCGCCCGGCTCTCGATCTGGAACACCCCCATCGTGTCCCCCTCGCGGATCGAGGCGTAGATCTCCGGGCTGTCGTGCGGCACCCGCCCCAGGTCCACCCTCACCCCGTGCTCCTCTTCGATGATCTCCAGGCACTCGTCCACCGCCGAGAGCATCCCCAGCGCCAGGAAGTCGATCTTCACGAAGCGGGCGTCGTCGGCCGAGTCCTTATCCCACTGGCACACGAACCGCCCGTCCATCCGCGCGGGCTCCACCGGCACCACCGATGACAGCGGCTCGGACGAGACAATCACCCCGCCCACATGCTGCCCGATATGGCGCGGGAAGCCCGCCACCTGCCCGGCCAGCTCCACCATGTCGCGCCAGATGGGCGCATCCACCAGCGGCCGCAGCTCCGGCACCTTCCGCATCTCCTCGGCGATCGCCGTCGCGCTCGAATACGGACCGCCCAGCTTGTTCAGCTTCGCCAGC
>CAUJEQ010000086.1 GCA_963169135.1 Chloroflexota bacterium | reverse complement strand
GAGGGCCTGAGCGATGACTGCGCGCGCGGATTCCCGGCTCATTGATACCTCACAGATGCGTTTTGCTGGTCGTGGCAGCGCGGTGACGCCGGGCTCGCGAGAGCCGGGCCACGAGAATTTGACGTAATCCTAAGGGGTGTGGCGAGCGCGGTCACGTTCGGAGAGAGGCTACCAGGCGCCGCCGCCGCTCCGGGCTTCGAGCACGCGGCGGACCGTGCGCTGGCGCTCAATGCAGGGGACTTCCATCGGGTGACGGTCGTGGCGGAAGCCGCAGCGCAGCTGGCCGGCCAGGTAGCGCCAGTAGAATCGGATGCGGCCGAGCTCTCGTACCTGGCCGATGTGCATGGTCTCGTGGGCGATCAGTGCGAGTCCCCGGGGGGTGTCGTTCCGGTAGCGGCCCGAGCGGAAGATGACGAACGGGGCGAACGTGATCGCGCCCATGCCGATCAGCGCGGGCAGCCAGCGCCACGGCCGGCCTGTGACGATGCGGGCACTGCGCAGGTCCCGTTCCGGCAGGAACTCCGAGAGCCTGGCGATGGTGGCGTCATCGAGTTTCATGACCACCACTTCTACCATGGAAACGCAAGAGGCCCCGGTTGGCTGGGCCTTTCGTGAATCACGAAGCGCTTGATTAGAGGCCGCGGTCGACCAGGTAGTTGCAGAGGTCGCTGATGCGGCAGGCGTAGCCCCATTCGTTGTCGTACCAGGTGGCGACTTTGACCAGGTTGCCGCCGACCACGTTTGTGGACTGGCCGTCGACGATGCTGGAGCGTTCATCGCCCTTCATGTCCATGGAGACGACGGGGTCCATGGTGAAGCCCAGGATGCCCTTCATCTTCTTCTCCGCGGTGTCCTTCAGGAGGGCGTTCAGGTCGTCCTTCGTAGTGTCCTTTTCGGTGAGGGCGACGATTTCGACGATGGAGACGGTTGGCGTGGGGACGCGGTAGGCGAGGCCGTCGAGCTTGCCATCGACTTCGGGGATGACGAGCCGGAGGGCGCGGGCTGCGCCGGTGGAAGTAGGCACGATGTTCATGGCGCCGGCGCGCATTTCGCGGAGGTCGGTGCCGGCAGCCTTATCGAGGATCTGCTGGGAGTTGGTGTAGCTGTGGATGGTGGTCATCTGGCCCTTCACGAGGCCCAGGTTATCGACGATGACCTTGACCACGGGGGCGAGGCCGTTGGTGGTACAGCTGGCGTTGGAGATGACGTGGTGCTTCGCCGGGTCGTAGGTCTCGGCGTTGACCCCGAGCACGAGAGTGACGTCCTCGTTCTTGGCGGGGGCGCTGATGATGACCTTCTTGACCGAGTCGCGGCGATGGGCGACGGCCTTGGTGGCGTCGGTGAAGAAGCCGGTCGACTCGATGATGATCTCGGCGCCGACTGAACCCCAGGGGATAGCGCCGGGGTCGCGCTCGGCGAAGACCGTGATGGCGCGGCCGTTGACGACGAGCTTGTCGCCTTCGGGGCGGACTTCCTTGTCCCAGCGGCCGTAGTTGCTGTCGTACTTGAGGAGGTTGGCGTTGACGTCGGTGGCAACAAGGTCATTGATGGCGACGACCTCGAGTTTGCCGTCGTAGCGATCGGTGATTGCCTTGAGGACCTGGCGCCCGATGCGCCCGAAACCGTTGATGCCGACCTTCGTCACCATGAGAACCCCGCCGAAATGAGATAGGAACAGCCTACCGGGCCGGGCAGGCCTAGGCCAGCTTCACCGCGGTACCGGAGGCGGTGATCATGAGCATCTGGCCGCCGACGGTCTCGTAGTCGATCTTCACGCCGACGACCGCATCGGCGCCCATCTGGGCGGCGAGTTCGGCCATCTCGCTCACAGCGCCGTCGCGGCCCTTGCGGAGCTCTTCTTCGTACTTGCCGGAACGCCCGCCGACGATGTTGCGGAAGCCGGCGGCGATGTCCTTGAAGACGTTGACGCCGAGGATAACTTCGCCGGCGACGATACCGTGATATTCGGCGATGGTGCGGCCCTCGATGGTGGGGGTCGTCGTGACGATTGGTGCCACGTTGGTGCTCCTGTGCAGGTGGTTGCCTCCCAGTCTAGCCATCCCGGGTGAAAGGCGTGGTGCATGCGCTGAGCCCAGTCACCCGCTGTTTCCCGAGACATAGCCCAAAGGAGTCGATCTATACGTCGGCGCTATCGATCTCGCGAAATGCATCGGGAAGTAGAGCTAGCTGCCGGGTGTGGTCGGCGCGATTCTGGAGTCAGAACACAAACGAGGAGCCTGCCATGAACCGCCGCATGGTTATCTGTCCGTCCTGCGACCTGCGCTTTCTTTCGGGGCGCCAGCGCACGTTTTGCCCGGGATGCCACCTGCTGATCGAGCCGGAGACGGTTTCCTAGCGGTTCCCGGCCCACCAGCGCTGGAGATACGGCAGGATGTCGCGGGGAGACGCGATTGAAGGGCTGCCTGCCACCTCGGCGCCGGGCGACCAGGCCGAACAAAAGACGTGGGCGCCCAGCGCTGCGACACGGTCGCGGTCGCGGGGTTCCGGGCTGACGAAGGCGGATTCTTCGGACCGACATTCGAGGAAGCGGAGGCAGGCGGCGAGGCGGGATGACGGGTCCCAGGGCTCGCCATCGGGCGTCGCCGCGAGGATGGCAAGGAATCGGTCGAGCCCGGTTGATTGAGCCTGTTTGATGGCGATCGCATGGGGGAGGCGGCTGATGGCCGCGAGATCGATCAGTTCGCCCCGGAGCGCGTCCATGGCCATGCCGGCGCCGTCGTGGACGAGCAGCCGCTTCATGGCGCTGCGTCCGTACATTTCTCGGCAGAGTTGTTCGCAGCGGCCGGCCTGGGCCTGGTCCGCAAGAAGGACCTGGAGGGCGTGCCGAAACGGGCGGGTGTGGTACTCCTCCACGAGCGCCGCGGCCTGCACCGGACGGCCCGTGACACTGACAACGGCCTCCTCGACGGCGTAGCGCCAGGCCGGGCGGGGGTCGATCAGGGCACGGTCGAGGTCGAAGACGATTGCGCGTGGACGGGGCTTGCCGCTGCCCGCGAGGGGCATGGTCAGGCTCCGAGGCCGGCCCGGCGGCGCGCGGCCTGGTATTCCTCGGGAGTGTTGAAACCGAGGTCGAGCAGGTCGCCAGCGTCAACTTCGCCGGTTTCCGCGGCGTGGACACGGAGGACGCCGTGGAGGCCTTCGGCCTCATCGGTCGCGGCCATCAATTCCTCGCGGAGGCTGCCGGCGACGACGACCGGGTGACCGTGGCGCCCTTCGTGGACCGGCCGGGTAACGGCGTCGCCGGGGCGGCGGCCCTGGAGCAGGGCTCGGATGAACGAAGCGGGGCGGGGCTGGTCGACATCGACGACGACGATAGCCTCGGCTTCGCGGTTGACGGCCTTGGCGCCGATACGGAGGGAGCCTGCCCGGCCATGCTGGTGGCGTGGGTTGAGCATGGTCCGGCAGTTGAGAGAGCGCATGCAACGGCTAACGTCATCGGCCTTGTGGCCAAGGACGACGATGACTTCGTCGCAGCCGGCTTCCTGGAGCTGGTGGACCTGGTAACAGACGAGCGGTTCGCCGGCCCAATCGAGGGTGGCCTTGCTGGAGCCCATGCGGCTGGACGTGCCGGCGGCGAGCACAATCGCGGAAATCATTACGTTGAGTCTAGCGGGCGGGCGAATTCCGGGCGAACGGCTCAGGCGTTGGCCGGGATGATGCTTGCGGCCGCGAGGGCATCGACTTCGGCGGAGGTGAACCCGGCTTCCAGGAGGACCTCGCGCGAGTGCGCGCCGAGGGGTGGTGCGGCGCGGGTGGGGGAGGTTGGCGTGTGTGACATGCGGACCAGGGGGCCCACCACCCGCTGGGGGCCGGTGAGGTCGTGTTCGAGGTTGGCCATCATCCCGGTTGCCTCGACCTGGGGATCGTCAGCCATTTCCTCGGCGAACTGGACCACGCTGGCGGGGACGCCGGCGTCCAGGAAGCGTTCGACCCAATCTTCGGCGTTGCGCTGGAGGAGGCGCTGCTGGATCTCGGCGCGCCAGCCCTCGATGCGGGCCCGGCTTTCCGGGTCAGCGGCGTCGAAGTCCGGGTCGTCGGTGGGGTCGCGGAAGTCGAGGATCTGGCGGATGACATCGCGATTCTGGCGCGTGAGCGCGCCGAGGACGAGCGCGCCGCGGGCGGTGTGGTAGCCGCCGTAATAGAGCCGGTGGGACGCGAAGCGCGGGCCCTGGGCCCTGCGGATGTTGACCAATTCGTCGTAGGTAGCCCCGGCGGCGCGCCTCGCAACCAGCTCGCCCAGGAGGGGGTCGCGAAGGACTACATCGTGGACAGGCTCGCGCATGACTCGGTCGGACTGGAGTTCGAGGGCGGTCTGGAGGAGCGAGATTTGGAGTTCCTGGCCCTCGCCGGTGCGTTCGCGATGGAAGAGGGCGGCGCAGATGCCCATCGCCGCGGCCAGGCCACTGGAACGGTCAATCATGGTGGTGCTCGTGATGGGGGCGGGGGCGCCGTGCTCGTCGGTTTTACCCTCGGCGGCCATGAGGCCGCTGTAGGCCTGGGCGACGATGTCGGAGCCTGCGCGGGTGGCGTAGGGACCGGTCTCGCCGAAACCTGTGATGCTGGCGTAGATGAGGCGCGGGTTGAGCGCGTTGAGCCTGGGGTAATCGATGCCCATCTTCGCGGGGACGCCCGCGCGGTAGTTGATGAGCACGACATCGAAGGACGGTACGAGGCGGTGGATGAGGGCGCGGCCTTCGGGCCGGGCAAGGTCGACCGTGAGGCTGCGCTTCCCGCGGTTGAGCGACTGGAAGTACTTGCCCTCGTTCGGCACGACGGCGGCGCTGTTGCGGCGCGACTCGCCTTCGAGCGGTTCGACTTTGACGACATCGGCGCCGAAGTCGGAGAGTGCGACCCCGGCGAAGGGGCCGGCCACGATCTGGGAGAACTCGAGGATGCGGATGCCCGCAAGCGGCCCGGCTGTCATGCGCGCGGCAACCCCAGCCCGCGGGTGGCGATGACGTTGCGCTGAACCTCGGAAGTACCACCGCGGATGGTGGCGGGCACCATGCCGATGTAGAGGCGGGCGAAGGAGGATTCCTCGCCGCCTTCCATGAGGTTTCCGTGGAGGCCGAGGACCTGCATGCACGTCTGGGCGAGGCGCTGGGAGAGCTCGGAGTTGTAGAGCTTGGCCATGGATGCTTCGTCGTTGGGGAGCTGGCCGCGGTTCTGCATGGAGATGATGCGCAGGGAGAACTGGTACATCACCTCGGTCTCGATATAGCGCTGGGCGATCTCGTGGCGCACTGGGGACGAGGCGATGCGCGCGTGCAGGGCCGGATCGCCCTGGATGACTTGGATGAGGCGGGCAAGCGTGCGTCGGGCCCCAACGGCGCCGCCAATGTTCGAGCGCTCGAAGTCGAGGAGCGTCATGGCGACGTACCAGCCGCGGTTCATTTCGCCAACCAGGTTTGCCGTGGGGACGCGGACATCTTCGAAGAAGACCTCGTTGAAGTAGTGGCGGCCGCCCATATCGATGAGGGGCCGGACGCTGATGCCGGGCGCTTTGATGTCGTCGATGAGGAGGAAGGAGATGCCGCGGTGCTTGGGGGCCTCGGGGTCGGTGCGGACGAGGGCGAAGATGGCGTCGGAGCTGTGAGCGGCGGAGGTCCAGATCTTCTGGCCGTTGAGGATGAAGTCATCACCGTCGCGGGTGGCGCGGGTCTGGAGGGAGGCGAGGTCGGAGCCGGCGCCCGGTTCGGAGTAGCCCTGGGCCCAGGTGACCTCGCCGGCGAGGATGGGCGGGAGGTACTTGCGGCGCTGGTCCCCGGTGCCGTGGAGGATGATGGTTGGGCCGAGCATGGAGAGGCCGGAGCCGCCTACGCCCGGTGCGCCGGCGCGGGCCATCTCCTGGTTGAGGACGAACTGTTCCATGGCGGACATGCCGGCGCCGCCGTATTCCTTCGGCCAATGGGGTGCGACCCAGCCACGTTCGGCGAGGGCGGCGTGCCAGTCGAGGGCGGCCTTGCGGGCGGCGGGGTCGGGGGACTTGCGGTCGAACTCCCAGGCGCGTTCGCCGGCGCCGCCGAGGCGGTAGCGTTCGGGGAGGCGAGTCTCGATGAGTTCCCGGACCTCG
>CAUJEQ010000085.1 GCA_963169135.1 Chloroflexota bacterium | reverse complement strand
GCGATGGACGTGGTCTTGCCGACGGGGATCCCACGGAAGGGCCATGTGCTGACGCGGCTCTCGGCCTGGTGGTTCGACCGCATCAAAGAGGTGGTGCCGAACCACTTCATCGCGGTCATCGAGGCCCACAACAAGCACCTGTTGCCGTTCGAGATCGGGCCCGAGTACTACGGCCGCTCGATGATGGTGAAGAAGGCGAACCGCCTGGACGCGGAATGTATCGCGCGCGGCTATCTCTCGGGTTCGGGTTGGAAGGACTACCAGCGAACCGGCGCCGTGTGCGGGATCCCGCTGCCGGCGGGCCTGCGCGAATCGGACCGGCTCCCCGAGGCGATCTTCACGCCGAGCACCAAGGCAGACGTCGGGCACGACGAGAACATCTCGTTCGAACAACTCGAAGGGCTCGTGGGCGAAGAGGCGGCGAACGCAATGAAGCTCCGGACGCTGGCGGTGTACACCTACGCGCACACGGTGGCGCTCGAACGCGGCGTGATCATCGCCGATACGAAGCTGGAATTCGGTTTCTGGAACGAGGAAGTCATCCTCATCGATGAGGTGCTGACCCCGGACAGCAGCCGCTTCTGGCCGGCCGACCAGTACCGGCCCGGGGCGCCGCAGCCGAGCTTCGACAAGCAGCCTGTGCGAGACTGGCTGGCGGCGAACTGGAAAGATGGCGACCCGCCGCCGCCTCTGCCGCCGGATGTGGCGGCGGCCACCACGGAACGTTACCTCACCGTTTACAAGATGCTGACCGGACAGGAGCTGCCCGCATGACGAAGGCCAAGGACGCGAAGAAGAAGGACACGAAGCCGACGGCTCCGAAGGGCGATGGGACCTACCTGGCGCGCGTGTACGTGTCGCTCAAGCCGACGGTGAACGACCCGGAGGGCATCACCATCGGCGGGGCGCTGGGGTCGCTGGGGTTCGGCGGAGTGCTTGGCGTGCGGTCCGGGCGCTACTTCCAGGTCACGCTCAAAGCAGCGGACCCGAAGGAAGCGGCGACGCAGGTGGACCAGATGTGCGCCCGGCTGCTGGCAAACCCGGTCATCGAGACATACTCGTTCGAAATCGAGAAGCCCGGGAAGAAATAGGGCCACCGCTACCGGTTGATTGGACCCGGGTCGACGGCGAAGTAGACCTCGCAGGCGCGGCGGGTGGCACCGGGCTCGAGGACCGCGGGCCGCTTGACGAAGCGGGACTCCTCGATGATGAGCTGCAGGACATCGCGCGGGTGGCAGCTGCGGAAGTTGCCATTGCTCGCCCGGCGCACCAGTTCGACGGCCATCTCGATATTCTGGGGAGAGGCATCGACGCCCATGGCATCGGCGAAACGCCGGAAGATCTCGGCCATCTGCTCGGGCGTCGGCTCGGGGATGCGGATCTTGTAGGGCAGGCGCCGCAGGTGCGCCTCTTCGAGCATGGTCTTCGGTTCGAGGTTCGTGCTGAACACGATGGTCGAGCGGAACGGGAACGTGATTCGCTCACCGGTCACCAGTGCCATGGTGTCCTCTCCGCGTTCCAGGGCGGCGATCCAGCGGTTGAGAAGCGCATGAGGCGAAACCTGCTGGCGGCCGAAGTCATCGATGGCCAGGAGGCCGCCGTGGGCCTTCACGTGCGGCGGCGCCTGGTGGTAGCCGAGCGCGGGGTCGTACGAAAGGTCCAGGTCTTCGTGGCGCAGCTCGCCGCCAACAAAGACGAAGGGGCGGCGAATCCGCAGCCAGCGGCGGTCGGATGTCGACGAGGCGTCAGCGGTGTCGTCGCCCTCGACGGGCTGGTGCACGAGGTCGTCGTAGAGGCGGATGATATGGCCGCTCACGTAGACGGCGACGGGCATCAGGGTGACGCCCTGGATTGCCTCGCTCGTAAGTTCGAGGATGGTGGTCTTGCCGTTTCCGGGGGCGCCCCAGAGCATGGCCGGGCGGCCGGAGGTAAGCGCCAGGCAGACCTTCGCGACGACATCGCGAGCGAGGACGAGTTGCTGGAGGGCGCGGGCGAGACGGACGGGATCGGGCGCGCCGACCTCGGTGTCGAGCTCGAGGACACGGAAGTAGTCCTGGATCGGGACGGGCACGGGGCCGACGTACTTACTGCGTTCGAAGGCGTTCTCAGCTTCGTGCATACCGAGTTCGGTGAGGCGGTACTGCCATTCGGTTTCGAGGCGGCCGGAAGCCGAGGTGGTTTCGACGAGACGCTGGCGACGGAGCTCGTCGAGCGCTTCGCGGGCCACGCCGGGACTCACGCGCATCGCGTTGGCGACGCCGACGGGCGACGGGACGGTGATCCGGTAGAGGGTCTTGAGCGCCAGGTCTTCGATGAATCGGTCGGGCAGGCCAAGTTCATGCACGTGGTCCGGGGCTTCGGGGAGCGTTGGGAGGGCCCGGAGCTGGCTGGGGGCGGGGCGCGGCGCGGGGCGCTCTTCGGCATACTCGGGCTGCATCGCAAGGTTGCCAGACGTGGGGGGGTATGCCTGCTCCATAACACCTTCCCGCACTGCGGCCCTTGCAGTGGGCCATCTCGTGCGATGCTCTAGGTTGAATGTCGGCAGTTGGGCGCCTTCGCCCAGATCAGACGGGTGCACAGGCATGGGCGTCGTGGTGACAGCCCGGTGGCCACAGGGTGAACGCGAGACCGGCGACGAGCGGGCGCAGGTTCGGGAACGGGGACGCAGCCGTCCTCAGTCGACTTTCGGGGGCGGCGACGTCCGGGGCTCCACCGGCATGGTGAAGCGGCCCTCCATATCCCAGAGCAGCCACCACTCGCGGCGGACTTCCATGCGGATGAAGCGTTCGCCGCCCCGTTCAACGATCGCTACATCGTTGAACCCCGCTGCGAGGAAGCACCGGCGGGCGCGCTCGTTCCAATCCAGGGTGTGGAGGTAGAAGCTGCGGAATGGGTACGTCTGCCAGGCGTAGCGCAGGAAGAGCACGGTGGCTTCGCGGCCGAGACCATTGCCGCGGAAGCGCCTGTCGCCGATGGAGATGCCGAACTCGGCGGCCTCGCGCACGTGGTCGGCGTTGTAAAACATCACGCTCCCGATATGTGCGCCGTCGTTCGCCTCGATGGCAAACTGAGCGCGGTCGGGCTGAACAAAGGCGAGGTCGTGTTCGAACACCTGGAGGAAGCGGGTGAAGCCCTCGGTAAACGGCTGCATGCCGTTGAGGCGGGCGTTCTCCGGGTCCCGGCGCCATCCGTAGTCGTCGATGGCATCGTCACGGGTCTTGTGGCGGACGCGAAGGCGCGGGCCGGTGGCAACGACGAGGTGGTCGCGGGAGCCGGGGCGGACCTCGATGGTCACAATGCTTCTCCCAGCTTTCGCGCGGCTTCGGCCACGAGTTTGCGTTCCCCATCGTGCGTAAGCGTGGCGAGGGCCTGGTCGGCCGGGAGCCAGCATACGAAATCAAACTCGTGGTCGTGGAGGGATACGTCGCCGCCAATGGGCTGCATGAGCCAGTGGTGGACGTGCTTGTGGTAGCGGACGCCGTTGGCTGTGAACCAGTACTCGATCGAGCCCAGTTCGTCGCCGAGCGACACCTTGAGGCCGGTTTCCTCCTGGACTTCGCGGATGGCGGTCTGCTCGATGGCTTCATCGGGGTCGGGCGTGCCCTTCGGCAGCCCCCAGACACGGTCGGAACGGCGACCGCAGACGACCACCTCGACCTTGCCGGCGGGGCTCCGGCGCCAGACGACGCCGCCGGCGGAGATTGCCTGCTGGATGGGAAGTCTGCGTGCCATCAGTCGGGGCCCGGCTCCCCGAAGCGCCGGAACAGGCCACCGGTGGCGGCAAGCTCGATGGCGACGTCGACCACTTCAGTCAGCTCAGGTGGCGCGCTCTGCCGGTAGTCATGGAGAAGCTCGCTCGCCGCTTCGCCGCCGATCTCGCCGAGGGACTCGATGGCGGCGAAGACGACGTCGAAGTCCTCATCGGCGAGCAGCTCGCCCAAGAGCGGAACAAGGTCTTCGGAGCCGAGGCTCCCCGCCGCGACTGCTCCCTCCAGACGGAACTCCTCGTCGCCGGAGCTCAGCTGGTCGGAGAGGTACTCAACCCACCGTTCCAGGGCGGAGTTGCCCATCGCGCGGACCGCGGAGACACGCATGGCGCGGTCTTCGGATTCGTAGGCGGCGGCTATGAGGTCGGCGACCCAGGACTGGCCGCAGGGACCCAGCGCTTCGATGGCGGCGGCGCGGACCTCGACGGGCTGGGAGAGGTCTTCGAATGCGCGGCGGAGGGCAGAGACCATCCGCTCCCCCTCCACGCCGTTCAGCCGGCTGAGTTCCGCGTCTTCAACAAAGCGCCGCAGGTTGATGGCAGCAGCGGCCCGGACGCCAGGGGCCGGGTCGGCGGTCAGCAGCTCCACCAGGTGGTCGCCGACCACACGGTCATCAGATTCCCAGAGGCTCAGGATGGCGTTCTCGCGGACTTCGGGGTCAGGGTCGGCGAGGCCGATCTTGCCGAGTTCGACGAAGTGCAGCTCAACGTTGTCCTCCGCGAGCTCCGTGGCGCGGGCGAAGATTTCCGCCCGGCCAGCCACGGGGATTTCAAGCCAACGCTCGCGGAGCCAGTCGGCTGCCGGGCGATCCAGATCGGAAAGCAATGCGAGGTCCGCGTCTGTGGGAGTTCCGCCGGCGGCGAGGTCAGTTATGAGTTGATCGAGAGCACGTGAGACGGTCGCAGCCATGGGACGATCGTAGCATCAGTCGTCCCAAGCGGCCTCGCCCTTCAGAGGGCGGGAAAGCAGATCCGCCATCGCCTGGGCGATCGTCTTGTGGCCGCCGACGACCCTGGCAACCTCCCCGGTGATGGGAAGGTCGACGCCGAACCGCTCTGCCAGGGAGAGCGCAACTTCGGCAGTCGCCGCACCTTCGACTGTCTCGCCGATCAAGCCCAGGGCGTCATTCACGGACTTCCCCTGTGCCAGCAACTCGCCGAAACGGCGGTTGCGGCTGAGCGGCGAGAAACAGGTCGCGGCCAGGTCACCGATGCCCGCGAGCCCCTGGAACGTGAGTGGCTCGGCTCCACAGGCGACACCCAGGCGGGTCATCTCGGCCAGTCCGCGCGTCATGATGGTGGCGACGGTGTTCGCGCCGAACTGGAGCCCCCAGGCGGCGCCGGCGGCGATCGCGATGACGTTTTTGAGGGCCCCGCCGAGTTCGACGCCGACGATATCCGGGCAGGTGTACACCCGGAAGGCCGGACCGGCGAGTGCGTGCTGCCAGACCCGGGCCGTCTCGGGCGAGATGCTTCCAACGACCGCCGCCGCCGGGAGGCCGCGGGCGATCTCGTGCGCGAGATTGGGGCCGGAGACGGCGGCGATAAGCGCCGGGGGCCAGCCTTCCGCCTCCAGGACCTCGCTCATCCGGGCGCCGCTGTCGAGTTCGATGCCCTTGGCGGCAGAAAGGATTGGGATGTCCCGCGGCAGCCGGCTCGCGCGCACGGTGGCGCGGAGGTGCTGGGCGGGGGCGGCGACCACCAGTCCATCGAGCCCTGGTCCCTCAAAGGGCACGGTGTGAATGGCGACGCGCTGGCCGAGCCGCAACTCGGGTAACCGCTCAAGACCCCGGCGAGCGTCGACGGCGTCCGCTTCGGTGGAGGTACGGGTGAGAACGGCGACATCGTTGCCCGAGCGTTCGAGGAGACCGGCGAGGGTGATACCCCAGGATGTCGCTCCGAGGACGCCGTAGCGGGCCATCTCAGCCGGTTGCCGGGCGGTCGCCGCCCTGGCCGATCCTGGGCTCGGTGCCAGAGAGCAGCCGCCGAATGTTGGGTAAGTGCTTGTATTCGACGAGGGCCGTGGCGAAGATGCAATACCAGGCGTAGGACCAGTCGAGCCAACCGCCGGCGGCGCCTGCGACAACGATAGCGGCGCAAAGCGGGACGCCCACCACCGACATCACGGAAACGTAGCGGGTGGTGCCGATAAGGGCCGCGCCGATGAGCGGGAATACGATCGACACGACCGGGGCGAGACCGAGCACGCCGCCATAGGTGCTTGCGACCCCTCGCCCGCCGCGGAAGCCGGCGAAGACAGGCCAGACATGCCCGACGACCGCGGCGGCCGCACCGACGGCGGCGACCTCGTTGCTATCGAACACGAAACGGCCCACGAGCGCGGGGACCGCACCCTTGGCGATATCGAGCAGCATTACGAGTGCAGCAGGCCCTTTCCCCGCAGTGCGGAGGACGTTGGTTGTCCCGGTCTTGCCGCTGCCAGACTCGCGGATATCGCGCCCGAGCCAGACATAGCCAACGATAAGCCCCCAGGGGAGCGAACCGAGCAGGTACCCGAGTGCCGCATTGGCGGCGTATTCGACGATCACGAGCGCGAATCATCCTCCGTGCGGGCCCTGAACACCAGCTTGATGGCCGTCCCTTCGAAGTCGTGCGCTTCGCGGATGGAGCGCTCCAGGTAACGGCGGTAGCTGAAGTGCACCAGCTCGGGGTCATTGACGAAGAGGATGAACGTTGGCGGGTCGATCCCCGCCTGGGTGGCGTAGAAGAGCTTGAAGCGCTTGTTGCGGACAAGGGGCGGGACGTGTTCGCGCATGGCCCTCGCCAGGAGCGCGTTGAGATCGCCAGTCGTGAGCCGCCGGCGGCGGGCCTCGCGGGCTTCCTGGGCGAGCTTCAGCACCTGGCCGAGGCCGCGGCCCTCTAGGGCCGAGATGAAGGTGACCATCGCCCACGGGACGAACTTCACGCGTCCGCGCATCTGCCGTTCAGCCCAGTCGCGGCCAGCCTCCGGATCTTCCCAGAGGTCGGTCTTGTTGACGGCGATGACGAGGCCCTTGTAGTGGTCGATGGCGATGCCGGCGATGTGGGTGTCCTGGGCGGTCACACCGTCAACGCCGTCGATCACGAGGACCGCGACGTCGCAACGTTCGACCGCGGTGGTGGCGCGCATGACGGAGTGGAGCTCAACGCCCTTGCCGAGCTTGCCGGGACGGCGGATGCCGGCCGTATCGATCAAGAGGAAGGAGCCTTCAGGCGTGTCGACTTCGGTATCGATGGCGTCGCGGGTGGTGCCGGCGACATCGCTCACGATGACGCGTTGCTTACCGAGGATGGCATTCACGAGCGCCGACTTGCCGACGTTGGGGCGGCCGATGATGGCGATTCGGGTCCGGTCGGTCTCGACGAGCGGTTCGGGCTCGGGGAGCAGTGCCAGGACCGCATCCAGCATGGTGCTGACGTTGATGAAGTGCAGTGCGCTGACCGGGATGGGGTCACCGAGACCGAGGCTGGATGCCTCGGCGACGCCTTCGAGTTCACGCCTCTCGTTATCCGCCTTGTTGGCAACGACGATGGTTGGCCGTTCGGCCCGGCGGACAACGTCAGCCATGTCGTAGTCACTGGCGGTGAGACCGTCGCGGGCATCGACGCAGAATAGGACGACCGACGCGCCCTCCATTGCCGCCTTCACCTGATCGATGATGAGTGAGGCGTAGACGTTCTCCTCGTCGGTTTCATACCCGCCGGTATCTATCAGGCGGAAGCGGCGGTCGCGCCATTCGACATCGGCCTCCACCCGGTCGCGGGTGGTACCGGGCTCGTCTTCGACGATGGCGCGGCGCTCGCCAAGCACGCGATTGAACAACGATGACTTGCCGACGTTCGGGCGGCCGACAATGACAACTCGGGGCAGGACATCCGAGGCTGCGGTCACTGGCCACCTCCCGATGCGGCGGCGACCAGGCTCACCTGGATGTTCGCGACGGGCTCGGCTTTGAGCGCGCCGGGAACGGTGACGGTCACCGGATAGCTGCGAGTCCCTACTGCTCCGTCAGCGAGCGAAACCGTGGCTTTGATGTCGGCCGGCTTCAGGTCGCGCAGCTGGGTGAGCGGGCCTGTGATCTTCACCTCTACGGAGTAGAGACCGGAATGGGTAAGGCCCGCAGGGGTGTTTTCGAATGTTGGACCGACGACGAAGGTCGTGCCGCCGCAAGGGGACCCTGCCGGCCCACTCGAGCATTCGATCGGGCGGATCTCGATGGTGACCGTCACGGACGGGCGGCCGAGCGACGTGTTCTGCGGTTCATCGATCGTGCGGATGAGAGTCTGGTCAGTCCGGGCACCCGAGACGTCGAGCGCGGGCGTGGTCAGCTTGTTGAGCCCACTGACAACGGCCTGGGGCCCTGTGACGGCGACGGTCGCGGGTTCCACTCTGACGTTGGTGATCATGTAGCCGGAGGCGACGTCGCCGGTCGTGAGCACCTCAACAGGGAGGGTCCGCTGCACGAAGGTCTGTTCGATCTGGAGGGTGGCTTTGGCCCGTGCCGGAGTAATGGTAACCACGACCTGAGCACCGCTCTGGGAACGGGCGACAAGGTCACCTTCGACTGTTGTGTTATCTCTCACACCACTCAGGTTTACATCCAGGTCGACTGAGCGCACGCTGGCCACGCGTTCGGGGAGGCCGCTGATGACGACAGTCGCGGGTTCGACGGTAGTAGCGGTCTCGACTTCCTGGTACCCCGCTGCGACCTGGCCGGTACGGCGGATGGTGACCGGGAGTTCGCGTTCCTCGGGCTCGATCACCGTAACACGGACCGAAGATGGGATGACCTCGACGACCCTGACGCCGCTCCGGCGCGACTCGACCTTCACCTCGCGCACGTCCTCGATGTCGGCCTGCATGCCCTGCACATCGACATAGGCGCGGAAGTCGCCGGGAGCCAGGTTCTCGAGATCGTCATCTCGGCCTTCGAGAACCACCGCCACGGCGAAGCTGTCTTTCATGATCAGGTTCCCGGCATTGCGAGCCTCGACGGGAACGGCTGCGGGCAATCCCTCGGCCGGGAACCGGACGGTGACGCGCGGGTTCTCCACGTCCTCGACGACGAACCAGATAGCGAAGGCCGCGACCAGGCTGAAGCTCGCGAGCGCCCAATTCTGATACATGCTCCCGATGGATGAACGGGCGACGGCGAGCACCAGCCGGGGCCACGAAAAGCGGGGGGATTCGGGCATCGTCATGCGGGCACCGCCCCGCGCCCGTTTCGGCCTGCGGCGCCGGGTTCGAGCACCCATTCCAGCACAGCCCGCAGACGCCGCTCGTCGGGCACCTGGGTGAGGCGCCCGTTGAGCGCGACGCTGATGGTGCCCGTTTCCTCCGAGACGACGACGGTCAGCGCATCGGTCTGTTCGGTAATGCCGATCGCGGCCCGGTGGCGCGTGCCCAGTTGCCGGTCTTCGGGATCGTTCGCAAGGGGCAGCACGCAGCTCGCGGCGACGACGCGGCCATCGCGCAGCACAACCGCCATGTCATGCAGGGGCGAATTGGGATAGAAGATGCCGCCGAGGAGTTCCGGTGAGACCTTCGCGTCGATCGGGACGCCAGTCTCTATCACATCCTGGAGCCCGGTGTCGCGCTCGAGGACGAAGATGCCGCCATGGCGGTCGGCCGACATCCGGCCGGCCGCGCGGACGACAGATTCGATGAGCTCGTTGTACTTGCCCTCGGTGAGCCAGCCCTGAAGGCCGGTCCGGCCGAGACGATCGAGGGCCCGGCGGATTTCGGGCTGGAGGATGATGACCGCACCGACCACGAGCGCCGTTACCGAGTTCGCAACGAGGAAGTTCACGACAGTCAGGTCGAACAGGCGGCCGAACACCACGAAGACGAGAAAGAGGGCCAGCGCGCCGCGCAACTGCGTGAGCCCCCGGGTACCGCTGAGGACGCGCAGGGTCGCGAAGATGACGAGCGCGATCAAGAAGATGTCGATCGCGCTCCAGACATCGAACTGTGCGAGAACGTCCCGGAAATGTTCGGAATCGAGCATGAGTGGCGCGGCCAGCCCCTGGTGGTCGCTCTCATGATACGCCGTAAAGGAGGAATGCCGGGTTAGGCCTCCACGTGGCCATCGACGCCGAGCAGGAAGGCGACGACGGCAGCCTGGGCCCAGACTCGGTTCTCGGCCTGGTCGAAGATGATCGAGCCGGGCGCCTCCATCATCTCATCGGTGATCTCGTCGCCACGATGTGCCGGGAGGTCGTGCATCACCAGGGCGTTGGCGGCGGCGTGGCTCATCAGCTCGCGGTTGAGCTGATAGCCGGCGAAGTCGATCCGGCGGCGCTCGGATTCGCGCTCCTGGCCCATGGAGGTCCAAACATCGGTGTAAACGGCCCGGGCGCCCTGTACAGCCTCGACCGGGTCGTGAACCAGGGTTAATTTGCCGCCGCTCGCCTCGGCGCGGGCGCTGGACTCGGAAACGACGTATTCGGGGAGGGTGTAGCGGCTGGGTGCGGCCATGCGGACGTCCATGCCCAGGGCCGTCGCCGTGAGGACGAGGCTGGCTGCGACGTTGTTGCCATCACCGATGAAGGCGATCGACACGCCGCGAAGGTCGCCGACCTTTTCCTTGAGGGTCAGCAGGTCGGCGAGCGCCTGGCAGGGGTGCTCCTCGTTCGTCAGCGCGTTGATGACCGGAATACCGGAGTAGTGCGCGTATTCCTCGACGATTACCTGGCCGAAAGTTCGGACCGCGACGATATGGACGTAGCGGTCGAGGACGCGGGCGACATCCTTGATGGCCTCACGTTCGCCGAGCCCGACCTCCTGGGGTGCGAGGTAGATGGTCTCGCCGCCGAGGTGGCGCATGGCGACCTGGAAACTCACACGCGTACGGAGAGATGGCTTCTCGAAGAGGAGCGCGAGTTCCTTGCCTTCGAGGAGCTTCTGGGGACGCTTCTTCAGCTTGCCCGCGATGTCGAGCAGGTGGGTGGTTTCCTCAGCGGAGATGTCGGCCGAGGAAAGGAGATGCCGTACGTTCGTGTGCATCGCCCGAGTATAGGAAACCGGTTTGCTTATGTCCGGCGGCAGCCAGGAAGTGTGAGATGACTCCTATGCGGAGGCGTGGCCGATCTGTCGAAGTAGGTGGCAGGAGGCATCCCGTGGCAGAGCAGCGCATTCTCCGGCCGGCATGGGCGCGAAAGTTCGCGGAGGGCAAGATGTTCGAACGGATGGATTGTCCGCGCTGTGGGACCCAGTTCAACTTTGGCCAGGCGCCGCGGGCGACGCGGGTGCCGCGGTGCCCTTCCTGTGGTTCGTTCGGGGCGCAGCCGCACGCGGCGTAGGGCGGTTCGCATTTTCTGTAGGTCCCGGTTTGGTACGATAGGGGTCTGCGTAGGGGTGTAGCTCAGTTGGTAGAGCATCGGCCTCCAAATCCGAGTGTCGCGGGTTCGAATCCTGCCACCCCTGCCAGAACCCCTGGGCCGAAACCCTCAAGCGGCTTGCCGCTGGGCCCATCCGGTACGTAACATCGCCTTATTGCCCAGGTGGTGGAATGGCAGACACGCTGTCTTGAGGGGGCAGTGCCTGTATAGGCGTGTGAGTTCAAGTCTCACCCTGGGCACCATCACTGGTTCGGGCGGCGCCATGGCCAAGTGGTAAGGCAGAGGTCTGCAAAACCTTCACCGCCGGTTCGAATCCGGCTGGCGCCTCCAACACACAGATTCATCGCGGCGAACCTAACGCCACGACAAGCGGCCCCGCTGAAAAGCAGGGCCGCGTGGTTCGTGCGCGAGGCGAACTGTACGGAGCTTTCCTGGCGGCGGTTACCGCGTGACCGAGAAGTTGCCTGAGACGCGGACCTCGTAAGTACTCACCGTCCCCGGCTGGACGGCGTCGAGGTCCTTGCATTCGAACTCGCCCTTCACCTCGTTCGCACCCTCATCGATGGTCACCGTGCAGTCGGTCCCCCACGCCCCAGCCGTGGCGAGCTTGGTGTGCGTAATCGAGAGGCCGCCGGCTTCGTCCTTGGAATCGGCCTGAAACGCCAGGATCACCGAGGCTTCGTCATTCCCGAACGTGAGGAGCGTGTACCCACCTGTGGCGATCCCGTTGCCTTTGACGTCGAACTTGAAGTCCTTGTCGCCGGAGACTTCGACATGAACCTCGCCGTCTGCGAACGCGCCGTCCTTGATCGCCGGGATGTCCGCGTCGCCATTCGAGGAGCGGTCAGCGTCGTCGCTGGTGGTGGTTGGTGTCGACGAGGCACCGGCGGAATCGTCACCGCCATCGTCCGAGTCATCATCGTCCCCGCCGCCGCAGGCGCCGAGAAGGGCAAGAGCCGGGATGAGGATCAGCAGCGTTCGGCGAGGGGAAAACACGGCGGCACGTCTCCAGGGT
>CAUJEQ010000084.1 GCA_963169135.1 Chloroflexota bacterium | reverse complement strand
GGTGACGCACTACCCTTGCCCGGACCTGCTGACGACAAACGCGTGTTTCGCGGGGCCCGGACTTCGGACGCTCTATGCCACGTTGAGCACGACCGGCCGGCTGATCGCGTTCGAGAATTGGCCGACCGCGGGACTGCGGTTGAACTTCCAGGCCTGAAATACAGAGTGCCCCACCGGGGGCGGGGCACTCTGGAGCTGGAGCCGGAAGCGGAGGCGCTCAGCTCTCCTGGACGAAGAGCTGGACCTGGAGGGTGACGTTCTCGTCGACGGAGACGACACCTGCGATATCCGGCTTGGTGATGTTGAAGTCGGCGTACTTGAACGCGGTCGTGCCGAGGACGCTGAGGATGTCGCCATCGCGCTTCACCTTCAGCTCCCAGGTGACTTCCTTCTGGACACCGTGCAGGTCGAGCGTGCCGGTAAGCTGAAGGACGGTGTCCGCCGTTCCAAACTCTGCCGGGAGGCCACTGATGCCACTGGCGGTGAAGGTGGTGGTGGGGTACTTCGAGGTTTCGAGGGCGCCGTGCATGCGTTCGTCGCGCCGCGAGTTGTCGCTCGTGATGCTCGTGAGGTCGACCGTGAAGGTCGTTGGCTTCGAGGGGTCGAGGCCATCCTCGGTCAGGTGGAACTCACCAGTGATCTTGTTCGTCGTGCCTTTGGCGGTCGAGCCGGTGGGGAGGCGAGCGAGCTTCTCGTCGGCAAGGTACCAGGCCTCCGACTGGCCTTCGATCACCCGGTACGCCTTGCCGGCGTAGTTCGAGCCACCTTCAGTTGCGGCAGCTCCGGTCGCTCCGGCAGTCGGTGTCTCGCTGCTTGCCGGTGAGGCCCCCGGGGACGGGGTAGCTGTCTGGCTGACGGCGTCGCGCACTTCGTCGGTGACGTCGGCGGCTGATTTCTGCGCTTCGTTGTCTTCGCGGATGAAGAAGTACCAGCCAGCGCCAGCGGCGATGACCGCAACGACCGCGAATGAGAGGAGGCGGCCAAGCAGGCCGCCGAAAAGGAACTTCACACAATTCTCCAGGGCACCGTCTGCCAGCCATGTTGCCGTACATGGGGGTAACTGGCGGTAAATCGCGAAAGCGGCGTTTCGGCTATTCTTCCGCCCGTGCGACGCCCGCTGTTGTTGACGGTGGCCGTGTGGCTTGTGGCAGCCGCGCTCCTGCGGGGGACCTTCATGGCCCCCCAGTTCTGCCCTGCAATCGACCCGGAGGGCGCTCTCGCGGCCGCCCGCCTGGCAGCCACATGGATCGAGAACAACCAGCGCGCGGACGGCACCTACGTCTACGAGTACCGGCTCGAAGACAACGCCGACCTTGGCGGCTACAACGTCGTGCGACACGCCGGGGTCACCATGTCCCTCTTTCAGCTGGCTGCCGGTCGCGACCTCAGCGTGTTGCCGGCCGCGGATCGTGGCCTGGGCTGGATGAATCGCAATCTCTATCGAAATAACGGCTGGGTGGCGTTGCAGAATCCTGCCGATGGCGGCGTCCAGCTCGGATCGAGCGCGCTGATGCTCGCTGGCGTGATGCAGCGGCGTTTCGCCACCGGCGATACGCAGTACGACGAGCTGGCGAGGAGCCTGGCGCGTGGCTTGCTGGCACTGCAGCTGCCAGACGGCGCGTTCCTCAACCGGTGGAATCCGGCGGCAAACGAGCCGATCCCCGGCGAGCGTTCGAAGTACGCGACCGGAGAGGCGTTCTGGGCGCTCACGCTGATGCACCGCGCGTTCCCGGCGGAGGGGTGGGACCGGCCCGCGCGGCTCACGGCCGACTACCTGGCGCTGTATCGCGATGATGTCGAACAACAGAAGTACCCGCCGTGGGCCGACCAGTGGGCGGCCTACGGCCTGGGCGAGATGGCGACGTGGCCGCTCGAAGAGCACCAGGTGGAGTACGCCCGGCGCCTGGCGGAGCGGTTCGGACTGCTGGTGCGAGTCGAATCGCAACGCCGGGACAACCGGTTGTCGAAGCTGATCCACGGCAGGCAGGCGCGCGCGGCCGGCATGGGCACCTGGGTCGAGGGCCTCGCGTCGCTCCATCGCGTTGCCATCGTCGACCCGCGGCTGGCTGACCTGGAGGGCAAGATCGCCGAACGCGTCGCCTGCGCCGCCGGGATGCTGGCGGACCGCCAGTACGCGGCGCCTGAGGCCGCGAAGTTCGAGGACCCGGCGCACGTTGAAGGCGCCTGGTTCACCGAAGGGATTACGCGCATGGACGACCAGCAGCACGCGCTTTCCGGGCTGCTCTATTCCGCACCGATTATCCAGGGGGTGAAGCCCGAGTGACCGATTTCATGCGTATTGCAGCCACGCTGTTTGTGGCAATCAGTCCGGCCGCGGCGGCCGTTGCAGCCGGCAGGCCCGGCCTGCACATCCCACCCCGCTCGGTGATGGCCGCGGCGGGTGTTGCCATGGCGATCTACGCGATTGGTGGCCTCGGAGCCGGCCGGCTGCTCGATGCCATAGACATTGAGCCCGAGACGTTTCGTGTCTCGGCCGGACTGGTGATGGCCGTTGGCGGGGCGTTCGCCATCTGGATGGGAACTGCCGGGTATTCCGGCGAGCTCGATGCCCGCGCGGGGGCCCTGTTTCCCCTCGCGCTGCCCATCCTCGTTACGCCGGCAGGGGTCGCGGCACTCTTGAGCCACAGCGCTGATGGTGACACAGGCATGGCGGTTGGTGCGGCGCTCGCAGTGGTCGTGTTGGCGGCCGTCGCTATCACCGCCCGGCTTGGACGCTTCAATGCGGCGGCGGATGCCATCACGAGGATGAGCGGCCTGCTCCTCATCGCCTTTGCTGGCGCGATGATCGTCGATGGCGTGCGGGCCGTCTGACCGTGACACTCCAGAACCGCATCGATCCTTTCGGCCGCATCCACGCCACACCCGAGCATGGGATGCTCATGGGCAACCGCGGCGGCTGCATGCATACGGTCGACCAGAAGCTGACCGGCCGGCCGTGGGTGAATGCCCGATGGATCGCATGCCGGTTGGACTACAAGGGCTGGCACCGGGAAGTGATGCAGCCCGGGCAGTACACCGAACTGTTCTTCCTGGACGAGGCCGTGGCGTTCGCCGCGGGTCACCGGCCCTGCATGCTTTGCCGCCGGGAGGATGCTCGCCGCTTCGCGCAGGCCTGGACCGAGGCGAACCAGCCCGGAGTGGCGCTGGAATCGATCAACGTGCTCGACCGTGCACTCCACGCCGAACGCGTAGACGCGGCGACCTGGCGCCAGCTCAACGCCCGGGCCGTGCTTGGCGGGCTGCCCGATGGCGCGTTCGTGACACTTGACGCAGAGCCGGGAGCCGCGCTGCTGGTCTGGGGCGGGGCGCTCTGGCGCTGGTCGTTCGCGGGCTATGAAAGGGCGACTGGCGCCGCGATCCGGTTCGCCGGCGCGGAAGTGACGTTGCTCACACCGCCCTCGGTCGTGGAAGCTTTCCGGGCGGGCTATCGCCCCGCAGTACACCCGTCTTGCGGAGCCGGCGTGGGAAGATCCTGACACCTGCCGGGCGGCGGTTTACACTCGGGCTACACCTGACATCCTGTTCGAACCGGAGATGACCTATGTCCGGCCATTCCAAATGGGCGACGATCAAGCGCGCGAAGGGCGCGAACGACCAGAA
This sequence comes from Chloroflexota bacterium, assembly GCA_963169135.1. GTDB lineage: Bacteria > Chloroflexota > Dehalococcoidia > Tepidiformales > Tepidiformaceae > Amarobacter. The sequence goes on along the minus strand of CAUJEQ010000084.1, from coordinate 2,467 downwards.
ACGCGGCGCGCTGTTCACCAAGCTGGCGCGCGAGATCATGCAGGCCGCCAAGCAGGGCGGCGGCGATCCGGCGATGAACTTCAAGCTGCGCCTCGCCGTGCAGCGCGCCAAGGCCGCCAACATGCCCAACGACAACATCGAGCGGGCGATCGCCAAGGCCACCGGGGCCGGCGGCGAAGACAACCTCGATGAGATTACTTACGAGGGCTACGGCCCGGGTGGCACCGCAATCCTGGTCGCGACCCTGACCGACAACCGCAACCGCACGGTGTCGGAGATTCGCCACCAGTTCAGCCGCGCCGGGGGCAGCCTCGGCGAGACCGGCTCCGTCGGCTGGCAGTTCGAGGCGAAAGGGCTCATCACGGTGCCGGTCAATGCGAGCGACGCGGAAGAGCTCGCACTCCAGGCTATCGACGCGGGGGCGGAAGATGTCGAGGTCCAGGGCGATGTGGTGGAAGTGCGGACCGACCCGTCGAGCCTGGAAACGGTACGCAAGGCGCTCGAGTCCGCCGGGCTCGAAGTGGAGAACGCGGACTTTGCGATGGTTCCAAAGGTGGTCGTGGAGCTGGAGGAAAAGGCCGCCCACCAGGCGCTTCGTCTGATCGAAGCGCTGGAAGACCTGGAAGACGTGCAGCGCGTGTATTCGAACGCCGACTTCACCGACGAGGCCCTGGCGAACTACACGGGATAGGCGGGGGATGCGATCAGCCGAGCTTCATGAGGAGCACCGCCGCATAGAGGGTGGTGAAGAGGGCGGCGGTGCTGAAAATCTGGGCCACAGCGAATACTCCGGGATGGTGTATTCAGTTCAACGGCCGGGGCAGGGTAAAAGTTCCGTGAGGGGGTAGAACCGGTGACCAGCACCGCTACCCCGGCCGTCTCGTTCACCAGCATGCGTGAATGCCGGGCGCGGTTCTGTTACTTCCTTCACGCTCAGCGCGATTGGTCGCCGGTCCTATCGCCGCCGGGAATGGGCACGGGCGTGGCCGCGCATTCGAAAATGCGGGCGAAGTGGAACATGAACGCCTCGGCGACTTCCGCGAACGCCACCTGCTTTCCGGCTTCGGCGGCCATGCTGGTCATTTCGACATCGGGCATGCCGCATGGGTTGATGAGTTCGAAGTGGCTCATATCGGGGTCGATGTTCAGGGCGATGCCGTGCATGGTCACCCCGCGGCGAACGTTGAGCCCGGCGGAGGCGATCTTGCCTTCGCCCACCCAGACGCCGCGCCCGAGGGCGGACCGTTCGCCACGGAGCCCCCAATCGGCCAGGACCCCCATGACGGTGTCCTCCAGACCGGTCAGGTAGTCGAGGACTCCCATCCCCCAGCTCTTGAGGTCGATGATGCCGTAGACGACGAGCTGCCCGGGGCCGTGGTAGGTGATGTCGCCGCCGCGTTCGGTCTGGACGATTTCGATGCCGTACTGGCGGACCATGTCCTCGCTGACGCGAAGGTTGGGGGTGGGGTGGCTGCGGCCGAGCGTGAAGACGGGGCGGTGTTCGGTGAGCAGGAGGGTATCGGCACCGGCTCCTTCGCGCCGCTGCGCCTGGAGGCGCTGCTGCAGCCGGTGCGCCTCGCTGTAGCTGGTGGTACCGAGTTCGTAGACCGCGACACTCCGCGGCGACTCGCCGTCCACGTGTCCCTCCCCGGTGGTCCTCATGATGACAGCAGCCCGTAGGGCTCTTCGACCAGTGTGCGCACGCGCGCCAGGAGGCGGGCGGCCTCGCCCTGGCCGAGGCGGGAGCTTTCGAAGGCCATGGTAACGCTCATGGCGGATGTTTCGTCGACGGCGCCCAGGGCGGCCGCCATGGTGTGGCCGTGAGCGAGTGCGGGTTCGGCGGCGCGGATGCCACAGTCCCGGAACGAGACGAGCGTCCATGCGGCGCGGCCGGTGGGCTCGTCGCCCCCGTCTGCGCGCGCATGGACTGCATCGCGAAAGCCGCGCGCTCCGGCGTTGGCGATGGCAACGGCATGGTCCGAAGCGGGCGTCACAAGCGTGAGGCCCGCGGGGCTGGCTTCGAAACCGGCTTCGGCGAGAGCCCTCGCGAAGGCGCGCAGGACCAGGTCTTCGACGATGGGCGCGGGCGTCAACTCGCGCCACTCGCGGGCGAGCACGTGGACCGCACGGGCGGCTTCGGAAGCGCTGATGCGCACCTCCATGGTGAGCACCTGGCCCTCGGCGGCGGCCTCCGCGGCGATGACCGAGAAGCGCGCTTCGGGCGAGCTGGCGGCCGGGGGCGGGAAGGCGTCGGCGTACGGGGGGTCGTCGTCCGGTTCCCAGAGCGGAAGGCCCGGGATGGCAGCCCCCGCATCGGCGAGCGGCTCGGCGGTCTCGAAGAGCGGCGTTTCGAACTCTGTCGCGTCCCCCGGGGCGGCGCTCCACTGGTACGGCGCCTTGTCCGCGGTCCGGCGGCGGAAGGGGAGGACGACCGGCTCACCGGGCGCGAGCGGGGGCGGCGAGGCCG
>CAUJEQ010000083.1 GCA_963169135.1 Chloroflexota bacterium | reverse complement strand
GGTGAGTCGATGGCGACGCCATCGGCGCGGAGCCGTCCCGACGCCTCAAGGTCCAGGATGGCGCCCGTGATCATCGCCTGTACTTCGTCGTACTGCTTGTCGACCACCTGCGAGGGCGACCTGCCCTGGTTGAGCCGCTCGAGCTCGACCTCGGTCACAAGCGCGAGGTATGCCGGCTGCGGGTCGCAGACGCCTACCTCTTCTTCCTCGGCATCCGGGAGAACAGCTAGCTCACCCATCAGCGGGATCAGCGACACCGTCGAGCCGTCGACAGGGTTCGGGACCTGCACGAGGCCGTCGATGACGCCGGGGGAGACCGGCTGGACGCAGAACTCCGTACCGAACTGGGCCATGATGGGCAGTCCGCGGACGTCGCGATAGGCTACGACGAGGTCGGAATAGAGGTCGCCTTTGCCGCCGCCACCACCGGGTTTGGTGCCGTCCTGTCCGGGCGGGACGTCAGGCGGACCGCCGCCCCCGCCGTTGCCGCCGCCGGGCCCCTTCGCCATCGCCGTCGAGCCGATCATGGCGGCAGCAAGCGCCGCTGAGGCGATCACTGCCAGGAAAGTCTTGCGTCTCATTCGTACTGACTCCTCGTTCTTTCGGTGCGCCTCCGGTTCCCGGGGACGCTGGTCGGAGCGGGACAGCCGCAACCGGCCCTATGGCATGCGCCATGGGCTGTCCGGCGGTGGGTGTGCCCGCGATATCGCTTCTTCAAGCGTGGGTGAGTGAATTCGGCAACCTCACCGTAACCCACCGGCAACCGTGCGATGAGGGCCGGAGGGCTCACGTTTCGGGGACCGAAAGATGTAGAGCAGGAGGCACGCCCGCTACTGTGCTTTATGTCGCGTCCTGGCCTGCTTACCCACCGCCACCGCCGTCATCTGCGAGGTGGGGTCGTATCGCCATACGCCCCTGCCACCTCACGCCGCCTCTACTCCTCGATCGCCACCGTCGTCATCTGGCTCCCCATCGGGCCGCTCACCCACCCGCCAAGGTACGCGCCGAACTTGCCCGCCTCGCCACCCGCCACCACGAGCGCGATCATCTCCTTCGAGCGGAACTTCGGGATCAGCGTGTCGAGCCCGATGCGCTCCGCCTGCGCTTTCGTCAATCCTTCGGCGCAGAACTCGTCGCGCACGAGTTCCCGCGCCGGCCGGGCGGTTACTTCCTGGATGCGCTCGCGGACCTGGTCCTTACTCCAGCCGTCCTTCGCGAACGTGTCGACATGCTCGGGCGGCACCACCACCACGATCTCGCCGTGGTTGTGCTGCTTCGGGTGACCCGCGGTCGCCAGCGCCAGCCCGTAGCTGGTCGCGAGCGATTTCGCCCCACGGGAAAGCTGGTCGATGATGCCGTTCGGTGCCCCGCCGGCGTAAACCGTGACCGTGCTCTGGTCCCTGCGGAAGCCGCGCTCGACGTGGAGCGGCTCCCAGTTGCTCCGCTCTTCGAACTCCGCGAAGCAGAACGTGTACTTGCCGGGCTGTCCAAGGGCCGCACGGTCGACCTCGCCCGGCCGTCCCCCGCCGACGTTTCGCACCACGAGCTGCACAGCCCGGCCGATGGTGGCATTGGCGCGGTTCCCCTGGCCGAGCACGTTCATCCGGTAGTTCATCCCGATTCGGTCGCGGATCGGTCCGTTCACGATGATCACCGGCGTCGGGAAGTGGGTCGTCGCGAGCACACCGTGCATGTTGAACTGCTCGGTCGTGATTGCCTCGACCGCTGCGATGACCACCGGCAGGTACTCGGGCTTGCAGCCGGCCATCACCGCGTTGATCGCGGTCTTCTCGACCGTCACCGGCGCCAGGTTCGGCGGCACGACGCCGATGACCTCCTGTGGGTCCCGCCTCGTGCCGCCGAGCATCCGCAGCACGCGCTCGGGCGAAGGCGGGATGACCGGCAACCCGTCGGTCAGGCCCTGCTCGAACATGAACTCGAAAACATCGTCCGACTCCCCGACCTCGATCCGGCGCGCGCGGAGCGGGCTGCCCTCCACCTCTGCGGCCAGGCGCTCCGCGATGCCCGGTTCCACCGACTTCGAGCCACACCCGGGCCGCGATTCCGGGTACTGCTTCCAGTCGATCACCGGCGGCGGCGCGAGCGTGACCGTGATGAGGCGGTGGAACAGCTTCTGCCAGTCGTCGCGCCCGAACCCCACGAACCGTTCCAGCTCCTCGCCCCCGGGGCCGGCAAGGATTACGGTCGGCACCGTGTCGAGGTCATAGCGATACGAGACGTGCAGCTTCGAGTCGTCGAGCATCGGCGCGCTCAGCCCGAAGCGGTCGACGAGCGCCGCGTTCCCCTCGGCGTCCTGGCCGATGCACCACACGTCCATCGCCTCGCCGAACGTCTCGGCCGCGGCCTGGATCAGCGGCATCGAAAGGACGCACGTGGGGCAGTCCTCCTTCACGAAACAGAGGAGCGCGTGGCGGCCGGTGGGGAAGGCCCGCTCGGTTCCGCCGGCATCGGTCAGGGAGAAGTGGGGCAGTGTGGCCATGGCGCGCAGTGTACGCATGCCTCATGCCTCGTGCCTCGTGCCCCATCCCTCCCCCCTCCCCCTCGCCAAACGCACCGCGCGGGTATCTAATACCCGCATGGAAGACTTTCTCTGGGGCGTTTGGAACGGGCTGACGGCGTGGCCGCTGCTCATCGTCCACGTCTTCGACGTGTGGGAGCGTTACCCCGTCTACAACCTGGGGCGGGATGGTGGCTGGTATCAGTTCGGGTTCCTGCTCGGCGCCGGGTCGCCCTTCCTCGGCATGGCGGGGGGAAACCGCAGCCGCGACCGGGGCTGACCGGGGCCAACGGCCAACTGGTGCGCCTAACCCTTCCGCGCCCGCAGCGCGAACATCTGCGGCATGTTCGGCACGCCCTCCGGCAGGTAGAAGCGGCCGCCCTCGCGCTGGACCGACCCGTCGAAGCGCGGGCAGCCGTTCGAGTACTCGTACTCGCGCAACACCTCGAGCCGGAGGCCGGCGTCCAGCAGCGCGGTGACCACATCGCCAACGCCCCAGGCGAACTCGCCCGAACCGTGGGGGTTCGCGAACCCGGTCACGCCCTCCTCGTAGCCCCAGGGCACCAGCCCGTCCTTCGCGTAGGCCACGTAGTCGCCCACGCCGGCATCCAGGATCGGCTCGGCCGAGAAGTACGGCCAGTCGCGCTCCAGCTTCTCGTTGAACATCAACCCGAACGGGTGGAACTCCACCAGCACGAACGCGCCGCCCGGCTTGAGCACCGAGGCGATTCCCCGGCCCCAGGCGTTGATGTCCGACAGCCACATGATCGTGCCGTAGGAGCTGAAGACGCGGTCGTATTGCTCGACCCCGGCGGCGGCTTCCGCGAACCAATCGAAGATGTCGCTCCGGACGAAGGTCGCCGGGATGCCCGAATCGGCCGAGAGCTTCCTCGCAAACGCAACCGCCTCGTCGCTGATATCGATACCGGTCACGGCCGCCCCGAGTTTCGCGAGCGAGAGCGAATCCTGGCCGGAGTTGCACTGGAGATGGGCGACGGTCTTCCCTGCCAGCTCGCCGAGCAGCTCAACTTCCTCTGGAAACAGCGTGCTACCGCCCTCGCGGAGGAAACGGGCCTGGTCGCCCTTGTGACTGTTGTGAGCCTGGGTGGCCGCGTTCCAGGAAAGGCGGTTGGCCTCGTGGATGTCCTTGCGCATCCATCTATCGAACACGGTTGGCCGCCAAGGCGCCAAGTGCCCTGAAGGACGCCAGGTCTTCTGACGAGGGAGGCGCGGAGAACGCGGGGGAGTACGCGACACCACTGCCCCACCAGGAAACCTCCGAGCCTCCGTGCCACTCTGTTCTTCCTGGCCGGCTCCGGGCCGCGCTACCGGGCGACGAAACCGCCGTCAACAGGGAGCGCGGCGCCGGTGACGAACGACGATTCGTCGCTGGCCAGGAAGAGGGCAAGCGCGGCGACCTCCTCGGAGGTGCCGAAGCGGTTCACCGGCTGCGAAGCGGCGAACTGCGTGCGCGCCTCTTCGGAAGTGCCCGTGAAGCGCTCGACCATCGGCGTCCAGATCACACCCGGGCAGATCGCGTTCACGCGGATGCCCTCGGTCGCGTACTCCAGTGCCGTGGTCTTCGACATCTGGACAACCGCACCCTTGGAGGCGCAGTAGGCCACGATATTCGGGAAGCCCACGAGCCCGGCGACCGACGCCGTATTGATGATGGACCCGCCGCCGCTCTTCAGCATCGCCGGGATGGCGTACTTCATCCCGAGGAACACGCTCTTCAGGTTCACCCCGATGACCCGGTCGAAGTCGGCCTCGTCGTAGTCGGCGGTCGGGGCCTGCGGGCCTTCAATCCCGGCGTTGTTGAATAGCACGTCCAGCCGGCCATACATCGTGACCGCGCGCTCGACCATCGCCTGGATGTCCGCCGCCTTCGATACGTCTGTGTTGATGCCGATGCCGGACTTACCGATGTCTTGCGCTGTCACCTGTTCGGCGCCGGAGATATCCGCGCAGACGACCTTCGCGCCTTCAGCGGCGAACATGAGCGCGGCCGCCCGGCCGATGCCAGAACCCGCGCCGGTGACGATCGCGACCTTACCCTCGAGCCTTCCCATGACGGTACCCTCCAGACGAGAATCTCCTTCGAGGATACCCAGGGCGCGGGGGTCGCCGTCACGGACGAAGGGCCGCGCCGCGACCGCCGAAGGTCCCCAGCCGGGGTCAGTCCAGGGCCACTGGCTCGTTGAATCGCTCGAAGATCAGGTCGTTCTCCTTCGCCCGCAGGTCGCGGAGGGAGAGCAGCATCCGCTCCGCGTCAGCGCGGATCGCACTGAGCCCCTGAAGGTCTCCTTCAATAACCCGCTGGACTTCGTCTGTCAGGTCACGCGCCTCCGCCTGGATGCGGGCCAGCTGCGCGGTCAACTGGTGGACGCGCGGCAGGAGCCAGGGCGCTTCGAACCGGAGTTCGCCGTAGAGCCCGTGCTCCCCTTCGACTTCGCGGCGGTGGGCCTCGATGGCCTCAACGGCTGCATGGAGCCCGGTCGCCACATGTCGCGCCCAGGCTCGCTCGCGGGAAGGTTGGGGCCGGCCCAGCGCGGCATGCAGCGCGTGCTCGGCCAGCTCGAGCGTGTCATGGCTTTTTGTCGCTGCATCGATCGATGCGCGTTGGCTCACGGAAGTGGTTCCTGTCGACACCTCAGATCTCCAAGTTCGCCGCAAACGCGGCGGTTGTAGGTCCGTGGCCGGCCGTAAGGCGCCGCATCGGCTGCCGGGCCCCGGCTCACGGCAACGAAGTGACGTTCGGGCGAAGCGGAGCCCCCGGGGGCCCCGTCGCTCCCGATGCAGAGACGATCGTAGCAAGACGCGGTCGCCGTCGCCAAGACGATCAGCGCGATCCGGCCGCCTCCCCGCCGACGGATCCAACCCGGCCGAAGTTGTCGACCAGCAGTTCGGGCACGGGTGCGCGGGCGGAGCCCCTGGAGTTGATCGCGCGCGCCATCGGCACCGTCACCAGCCGGTAGCCCAGGCCCGAATAGAGGCCTCGGATGAACTCGTGGTCAGAGTTCGAGAGCATCGCCGCAACGTCCCGTCGCGAAAGGTCTTCGAAAGCATCGCGCAGGCGGCGCTGGTCGGCCGGGCCGAAGTCGGCACGGGTGTAGCCGGTGAAGTTCGCAGTCACGCTCAGCGGTTGGTAGGGAGGGTCGAGGTACACAAAGTCGCCCGGCCGGGCCTCCTCGCAGATACCGGCGAAATCCGCGACCCGGAGTTCGGCCCGCTGCAGCGCCGCCGAGCAGGCGGCGAGTAGCGCCCCGTCGTGGATGCGCGGGTTCTTGTAGCGCCCGTGCGGCACGTTGAAGCCCCCGGAAGCATTCACCCGGAACAGCCCGTTGTAGCACGTGCGATTGAGGAAGATGAACCGGGCCGCCCTTCCGGCCGGAGTCGAGGGCTGGCTGGCGCGGACCCGGTAGTACATCGCGCCCCGCTCTTCCCCGTCGCCGGCGGCGTACTCCGCGGCCAGCCGGGCCAGCGCACCATCCAGCGCCGCGAGCTCGTCGCGGAGCACGGTGTAGGTCTCGATAAGCTCGGCGTTGGCGTCCGCGAGGAGGGCCGGCGTGCCCGTCCGGGCTTCTTCGACCGCAAAGAACACCGCCCCGGCCCCGGCGAACGGTTCGATGTACCGGGCCATGGCCGGGGGGGCGGCGGAGAGAATTGTGGGCGCGAGTTTGCCCTTACCGCCGGCCCACTTCAGAAACGGCCTCGCCATAGCGTGATTGTGGCGCAGCACCCGGCCCCGCGCGAACGGCCGTATGGAGCGGAGGGGCCAACGGCCACGCCCGGCCTACTCCGCGAAGATGCCCGCGACGTGCAGACTGAACCCCTCCGCGCTGAACCCGGCGTCGTCACTGGTGAGCGTCGCGGACTCGTGGCGGGTGGTCACCTCGCCGCCGGCCCGGAAGACGGTCACACTCCGTGTCGCCGGGCGGACGATCCAGACCCGGGCGGCACCGGCATCGAGGTACTCGCCCACCTTCGCCAGCAGGTCCTTTTCCCGGTCGTCGGGCGACATGACCTCGACGGCAAGGTCCGGCGCGCCCTCGACGAAGCCCCTGCGGCCAGCCCCTACAGGCCGGCGGTCCGCCGCCACGAACGACACGTCGGGCGCGCGGACGAGGTCCGGGTCTTCGGCAAGCTTAAAGCCAGTTTCGACACTCACCCGTCCAAGTCGCTGCGCGTCCACAAAGACTTTGAGCGCAAAGGCGATGTCAATCGCGATCTCACCATGTTCCAATCCCACCGGGCTCATGCAGACCACCCTCCCGCGGTCGAGCTCCATCTTGCCGCCTTCGATGGGCTCGGGGAGGTGCAGGAACTTCTCCGCCGTCAGTAACCGGGGTACCGCGGGGCTCGCCATGCGTACATCCTACCGCAGCGCGGCAACGGGGCGCGTCAGGGCCGCTGGACCTGCACGCCACCCAGTCCGGCCGCGTCGAACAGCGGTTGCGCTGCCCGCTCCGTCAGCTCGAACACCGGGCCGGGGTATACGCCGATGAACAACACACCCACCATCAGCACCGCCGCCAGGCACCAGAGCACCGGGCTCACCTTCCAGCGGCCCACATCGCCGATCGGGTCGAACAGGTACATCTGGCGGACGATCATCAGGTAGTAGTAGAGGCTGATGAAGCTGTTCAGCACCGCCAGGCCCACCACCCACAGCAGTTCGTCGGTGGTCGCACCCTGGAACATGAAGAGCTTGGTTGCGAAGCCCGCGAACGGCGGCAGCCCCGCGAACGAGAACAGCGCGATCGTGATCACCAGCGCCAGGAACGGCTGCGTCTCCGCCAGCCCCCGCAGGCCGGCGATGTCCTCGCGCCCCGTTCGGTTGTAGGCAGCCGTCAGCGCCGCGAACAGCGCCAGCGTTGCAATGACATACCCGGCGATGTGGAGGAGGAGGGCCGAAGAGGCATCCTGGCCCACCTTCGCATCCCCGTAGCCGATCGCCGCGATGGTGATGAGCATGTAGCCCACCTGGCCGATGGACGAATACGCCACGAGGCGTTTCAGGTTCGACTGCTGGATAGCAACCAGGTTGCCGAGCGTCATCGTGACCGCTGCCAGCGCCGCCACCGCCCAGCGCCATTCGGCAGCATCGACGATGAGCGCCCCGGTGAAGAGCCGGAGGATGAGCGCGAAGCCGGCTGCCTTCGAGGCCGTCGACAGGAATGCGGTGATCGGCAGGGGCGCGCCCTGGTAGGCGTCCGGCGCCCACATGTGGAACGGAGCCGCCGATACCTTGAAGCCGACGCCCGCCAGGATAAGCATCATGCCGACGATGACCGCCGGGTCGGTGCCCGGGCCGCGGGCCGCGAGCCCTTCCGCAATGCCCTCGTAGTACGTGGTCCCGGTGACGCCGTAGATGAGGCTCATGCCGTACAGGAACATCGCGCTCGAAAACGCGCCGAGGAGGATGTACTTCAGGCTCGCTTCGCTGCTCAGGTTGTCGCGCTTCAGGTACCCCACCAGGATGTAGAGCGAGAAGCTCAGCAGTTCGAGGGCGATGTAGGCGGTCAGCAGCTCGGTCGCCGCCGCCATGTAGACCATCCCGCAGCCGGCCACCAGCAACAGCCCGTAGTACTCCGCGACCGTCTTCGTGCGCGTGCGCATGTGGGTGGCCGACATCAACGCGACCACGATGACGATGCCCGCCGCTAGCAGCCGGAAGTAGGTAGTGAAGTCGTCGGAGCGGATCAGTCCCTGGAAGCTGTTCGGGTCCTTCCCGATGAAGAACAGGCCCGCGACGAACCAGCCGAGCGCGGCAACGGCGGTGATGTAGGCCAGCCAGTCCTTCCGGAACTTCGGCCAGAAGAGCTCGATGCCGATGATGCCCACGGCCGACCCGGCGGCGATGTATTCGGGGATGAAGATCGTGTAGTCGCGCATCAGCCCGTGACTCCCGGCAGCAGGGTAACGGTCTGTCCGACCCGGTCAGTGAACGGCGCCCACCAGACGCCCATAATGACGATAGAAGCGATGAGCATGCCGCCAGAGAGCCGCTCCAGCGGCGTCAGGTCCTTCAGGTCCGACCACCTCACGTTGAATGGTCCGAAGAACACGATGGCGAACATGCGCAGCATGTACGCCGCAGCCAGTGCGGCCGCGAAGATGGCCAGCGCGCCGAACACCGGGTACGACCGGAACGTGCCAACAAAGATGTGGAACTCTGCCGTGAACCCGGAGAAACCCGGCAACCCCACGTTCGCGAGGCCGGCAATGCCGTAGAAGATCACCCAGAGCGGCATCACCTTCGCAATCCCGCCGAAGTCCTTCAGGTCGCGCGTGTGCGCCTGGTCGTAAAGCGCGCCAATCATGAGGAAGACGAGGGCCGTCATTACCCCGTGGCTGTACATCTGGAGCACCGCTCCAGTGACGCCAATCTGGTTCATGGTCGCGAGTCCCATGAGCACGTAGCCCATGTGGCTGACTGAGCTGTAACCGGAGATGAGCTTGAAGTCGCGCTGGGTGAGCGCGGCCGTCGCACCGTACACCGCGCCGATGACGCCAAGCACCATCAGGGTCGGCATCCAGAACTCGGCCCCCACCGGCATCATCTGGATGCCGAGCCGGATGATGCCGAACGCGCCGAGCTTCATCAGCACGCCTGCGTGCACCATCGAAACCGCCGTCGGTGCCGCCATGTGGCCGTCTGGCGACCATGTGTGGAACGGCCAGAGTGCGGCCAGCACCCCGCAGCCAACCACCATGAACGGGAAGAAGACCTTCTGGAACGTGGGGCTCAGCGTGCCATCGCGCCCGGCGGCCCAAAGCTGTTCCATGTCGAACGTGCCCAGGTTCGCCTCGTGGAACACCGCGAAGATGCCTATCCAGATGAGGACCGAGCCGCCGACCAGCATCAGCGTGAGCTTCGCTGCGCCATACTCCTTGCGCGTGGAACCCCACACCCCGATGAGCAGGTAGAGCGGCATGACCGCGAGTTCGTAGAAGAAGAAAAAGAAGAACAGGTCGTAGGAGAAGAAGGTGCCGTAGACGCCCGCGAGCAGCGTCCAGTAGAGGATGTAGAAGTCCTTGTTGCGGAAGTCGAGCTTCCAGCTTGCGAGCGCACCCGCGAAGGCAACCACGCCCGTCAGCAGCGCCATCAGCGCCGAGATGCCGTCCACCGCCAGGTTGAGCGTGATGCCATCCTTGCCGAGGAAGGCCGTGTTTTCGACCCAGACCCACTGCAGGCGCATCTGGGCGTCCGAACCATCGAGCTGATAGGCGGCAAAGATGTAGATGGAAAGCCCGGCCACGATCGCGCCGGTGACAGCCGAAATGTAGCGGACCAGCATCTTCTGGTGGCCCGGCGTGAATACCAGGACAAGCGCCGCCAGCAGCGGCACCGCAATGGTGGCGAGGACGACATAGCCCTGGCCCTCGTCGAAGGTCATGCGATTAGCCCCTCACCACCAGGCCGACAACGGCAAGCGCGACCACGCCAACGGCAACCGCCATCGCGTAGTTCGGCAAGCGGCCGGTCTGGAGATATTTCAGTACACCACCGGAGAACCCGGTCACCTGCGCCGAACCATCGACGCCGGTGTCGTTCACCACATATCGGTCGAACCAGGAGACAACGTAGCTGAACCCCAGCATCCCCCGGTCGATGCCGGCCTGGTACAGCTCGTCGAAGTAGAACTTGTTCCGGATCAGGTCGTAGAGGCCCGGCTGAGCCTCGGCAAGCTGGGTCGACCGCTTGGTGCTGTTGCCCCAGTACATCCAGCCGGCCAACAGCAAACCGGTGGCGCCCATGGCGACCGACGCCGCCGCCCAGGCAAGGTCGAAGTGGTACTTATGCGGGCCGTGGTGCGGCAGGAAGATGAACTCCGTGATGCCGCCCGGGAAACCGAGTGCCTTCCCCACGCCATGGAACACCACGAACCCGGAGACCACGGCGAGGAAGGCCAGGAACATCAACGGTCCGGTCATCACAAGGCCGGACTCCTCGGTGTGATCGTGGACGTCCTTGTCCCGGGGCGTCCCCATGAACGTCCGGATGAACAGGCGGGTGGTGTAGAAGGCCGTCATCACCGCCGCGAACGCGAGGATCACGACCGCCCAGGCGCCCCACTTGTCGTTGAGCACCACGAAGATCTCGTCCTTGCTCCAGAAGCCCGCCAGCGGCGGGAGACCGGCCAGCGCCAGCGACCCGATGAAGAACGTGGTGCCGGTGATCGGCATCTTCTTCCAGAGACCGCCGAGCTTGTCCATCTCCTGGTTGTGGTGCGTCGCGTGGATGACTGAGCCGCTCCCAAGGAAGAGGAGCGCCTTGAAGAACGCGTGCGTCATCAGGTGGAACATCGCCACGGCGGGGTGGCCCGCGCCGAGCGCGACGAACATGAACCCCAGCTGTCCGACGGTCGAGTAGGCGAGCACCTTCTTGATGTCGGTCTGGGCGAGCGCCATAAATCCCGTGAGCAGGGCGGTGGTGAGACCAACAATGGTGACCATCAGCAGCGCGCCATCCGCCACCTCAAAGAGCGGCAGCAGGCGGGCGGTCAGGTACACGCCCGCGACGACCATCGTGGCCGCGTGGATGAGGGCGGACACGGGCGTGGGACCTTCCATCGCGTCGGGCAGCCACACGTGGAACGGGACCTGGGCGCTCTTGCCCATGCACCCGAGGAACACAAAGGCGACGGCTGCGAACAGGTAGTTCTGGCCGACACCGCCCTCTTCCACGTGGTGGATAATCTCCTGGATGTTGAAGGTGCCGGTGGCCTTCCAGAGCATGAGGATGCCGATCAGCAGCCCGACATCGCCGATACGGGTGGTGACGAACGCTTTCTTGGCGGCCTCGGTCGCGCTGCGCTTCTCCCAATAGAAACCGATGAGCAGGAACGAACAGACGCCCACGAGCTCCCACGAGATGTAGACGAGCAGCAGGTTGTCGGCCATCACCAGCAGCAGCATCGAGGCCACGAAGAGCTGGAGGACGGCGAAGAACCAGTAATAGCGCGGCTCACCCTTCATGTAGCCGATGGAGAAGATGTTCACCATCAGGGCGACGGTGGTGACGACCGCGAACATCACGATGGTGATCGGGTCGACGTAGATGCCCATCCGCAGGTCGAAGTTCTCGCCGATGCTGGACCACTCGATGTCGTTGACGACCGGCCCGAGCTTCCCGGGCGTATCGAGGAAGTCCACGAGCACGACGAAGAACAGGAGGAACGACGAGAGGATCGCGGCGACGCCGAGGTAGTCGCCGCCGCGCGGCAGCGCGCGGCCGAACAGCGCGAGCACGAGGAACACACCCGCGGGAATAGCAGCGAGCAGCCAGGCCTCTTCAGCACCCATGAGTCTTTTTGGCCCCTTCTACCACTTCATACTTGCCGCTTCGTCCACGTTGCTCGTGGCGCGGTTGCGGAACAGGCGGATGACAATTGCCAGCGCCAATCCCACTTCCGCTGCGGCTACGGTGATGATGAACACGGCGAAAATTGCGCCGAGCACTTTATCCGGATCGAGATACGCCGCGAATGCCACAAAGTTCAGGCTCACGGCATTCAGCATCAATTCGACGCTCATCAGGATGAGCACCGCGTTGCGGCGAGCAAGTACCCCATAGACACCGAGAGAAAACATCACGGCGCTGAGGACGAGGTAGTTTTCAAGCGGTACCACTTACTCGCCCTCCTCTTGCCGAGCGAGGATGATCGCCCCGATAAGGGCTACCAGCAAGAGCACCGAAGACAGCACAAACGGTACGCCGAAGTCCGAAAACATCCGCTCGCTGACTGTTTCGATGGCGATGTTCGCCGGGCCCTCGCCGCTATCACCCCAGGCCGTGTCCAGCGCGACCGCCACCAGGATCGTGATCAGCGAGATGCCCACCAGCAGAGCGAACGGCAACTGCGGGCCGTTCACCGGTTCCGGCCGCCCCGTCGGGTCGCTACGCGTGAGCATCAGCGCCAACAGGATGAGCACCGTGACCGCGCCGCCATAGATGAGGAACTGCACCAGCGCGAGGAACTCGACCGTCAGGAAGACGTACATCGCGCCGACCCCGGCCATGCTGCCGATCAGGAAGATGGCCGAGTGGAGCACCGAGCGTGAGAACACCACGCCCGCAGAGGCGCCGACGATCGCGGCCGCGAAGATCCACCAGAGGACTTCAGTTGCCATCTAGCCTGCTCCCTCCGGCACATTGCCGCCCAGTTCCTTGATCGTGGCGAGCACATCGTCGGGGATGGCTTCGCCCTTCTCGATTGCTTCCTTCGCCTTGCGCTCCGCGCGCATCCGCCGGGCACGCACCTTCTCGTACGAGTTCGGGTCGCCCTTCGGGCCGATACCGAGACCCGGCGGGGGCACCCAGCCGTCCGCGTCCGGAGCGACGCTACCCGCAGCCGGGGCCGCCGCGCCACCACCGCCGCCGCCCAGCGTCGCCCAGATGCTGCCCCCGGGCGCCAGGTCGCTGCCAAGGTCGTACAGCGTCTTCGCGATGTCGTCCGGGATCGCCTCCCCCGCATCGCTGAGTTCTTTGAACTTGCGCTCCGCACGCATCCGGCGGGCCCGCACCTTCTCCGCCGAGTTGGGGTCACCCTTCGGGCCGTCGCCCACGCCCGGCGGGAAGCGCATGCTGCCATCGGCGTTCGTGCCCGTCAGCGGAGCCGCGGCCGCGCCGCCGCCGCCGCCTGTCCCGGCGAGCTTCGCCCAGATCGTGCCGCCCGGCGCGAGGTCGCTGCCGAGGTCGTAGAGAGTCTGCGCCACATCCTCGGGGATGGGCTCCCCGGCAGCCGTGAGTTCGTTGAACTTGCGCTCGGCCCGCATCCGGCGGGCGCGCGCCTTCTCGGCCGAATTCGGGTCGCCCTTGGGGCCGTCACCCACGCCCGGCGGGAAGCGCATCGTCCCATCAGGGTTCGTCCCCGTGAGCACCTCTCCCGTCCCGCCGCCGGCGGCGCCGCCACCCGCGCTCGCGGCCTCGCCCGGCTTCATGTTCCGGTACTTCTCGATGGCGTCCAGGATCTCCTGCGGGACGGCCTCGCCACGGTCCTGGAATTCCTTCGCCTGGCGTTCGGCACGCATGCGCTTCGCCCGGATCTTCGATTCGGAGAGGATTTCGACCTCTTCGCCACCGGCGGCAGCAGCAGCCCCGGCTTTCGCGGCGACCTGCTTCACCTCGGGTTCGCGCTCCTGGAGCGCGGCGGGGAGGCCCTGCGCGATGCGGTCGAGCTGAGCCTGGCGGTTCTCCGGGAAGGCGCCAACGAACGTCGGCTCGGGCGGCTCCTCGCCCTTCACCTGCCGCTCCAGCATCTCGATGTTGTCCTGCGGGCGGAACGGGCGGATCAACTGCCCCGTGCGCGAAACCTTCGTCAGCTCGTCGATGTCCATGTGCAGGTCGCGCCGGTCGTACACCGAGTGCTCGTGACCCGTCCAGTTGTTGTCCATCACGATCGCTTCGAACGGGCAGACCTCGACGCAGATGTTGCAGCGCATGCAGCGCGCGTAGTCGATCCAGAACTTCTCGACGATCTTCCGCCGGTTGCTCGTGCCCTCGGCGTACTTCGGGTTGTCGATCATCACCGCCGTCATGCAGTCGACCGGGCAGTTGCGCACGCACACGTTGCAGCCGGTGCAGAACGGCTCATCGTGGTCGAAGTCCCAGGTCAGCACGGGGAAGCTGCGCTGGCGCACCGGCAGGATGTGCTTCACGTCCGGGTACTGCACCGTCACCGGCTTGCGGGTGAAGGTCGAGAAGGTGACGCCGAGACCTTTCAGTATGCCTTTCATTGGGGAGTCGACCCCAGGGTGCGGTACGTGCCCACCAGGCCCTTGCTGGCCTTCGCGGTGGAGTGCCGGATGATGAGCGCGATGAGGACCACCGCGCCAATGCCGCTCGTGAGCGCCAGCAACTCCTGCGGCCAGTCGTACAGCAGGATGAACCCATTCACGATGAGCTGCAGGAACGACAGTTCGAGCAGCACCTTCCAGCTGAAGTTCATCAACTGGTCGATGCGGAGGCGAGGCACCGTGACGCGCATCCACATGATGGCGATGATGAACGCCAGGCTCTTTACGAGCGTCGTCCCGAGCTGCACCGTCCAGTGGGCGTCGACCCCGAACGGCCATGCCCACCCGCCAAGGAACACCACCGAGCCGAACACGCTGAAGCCCCACATCGAGGCGTACTCGGTGAGCTGGAACATGCTCCAGCGGATGCCCGAGTACTCGACGAAGTACCCGCCGACGATTTCCGACTCCGCGACCGGGATGTCGAACGGCGCGCGGTGAAGTTCCGAGAGCATCGCCGTGAAGAAGATGAGGAAGGCGAGCGGCTGGAGGACGATGTACGGCCGGTCTTCCTGCAGCGCCGCGATCACGTTCAGGTTGAGCGTGCCCACGCCCCCGCCCATGTCGGCGCCGGTGATCATGACCACGCAGAGCAGGCTGATGACCAGCGGGATCTCGTAGCTGATCATCTGGGCCGCCGCGCGCACACCACCGAGCAGCGCGTACTTATTCCCGGATCCGAGTCCCGCCATCATGATGCCCACGATGTTCAGGCCAAGGACGGCGAACACGTAGAACAGTCCGAGCGCGAGGTTCCGGACTCCCCAGTCCTTCGCGAACGGCAGCACGATGAGCGTCATCAGCACCGGGATGAAGGTGGCATAGGGCGCCAGTTCGAACACCCAGCGGTCCGCGTTCGTCGGCCGGATGTCTTCCTTGGTCACCAGCTTCAACGCGTCGGCGAAGCCCTGGAGGATGCCGCCGGGACCGGTCTTGCGGGGGCCAAGCCGCTGCTGGAAGCGGGCGACCACCCAGCGCTCGCCCACGGTGAGATAGACGACGACCAGCGTCATCACCAGGATCACGATGACCACCCGGATGACCGCATCGACCCAGGACGGGAGGCCGAACAGCGGGTCGGCAAACAACATCACTTATCCACCTCGCCCAGGACGATATCGAGTGACCCGAGGATGATGATCGCGTCGGCCACGTAATGCCCGACGACCATCTGCTTCAGCGCCGAGAGGTTGCAGAATGAAGGCGACCGCAGTTTCATGCGGTAGGGCTTGTTGCCCCCCTTCGCCATCGCGTACACGCCATATTCGCCCTTCGTCCCCTCCGTCCGGATGTAGCACTCGCCGCTGTCGATGCGGAGCGTTTTCGGCAGGTCCGGGTTGAGCACGAGGCCCTTCGGCATCTGGTCCAGGCACTGCTCGATGATCTTCGTGCTCTGCCACGCCTCGGCCATCCGCACGATGAAGCGGTCGAACACGTCGCCCGTCTTGCCCACGGGGATGTCGAACTTCAGCCGGTCGTACACGCTGTACGGCTCGACCTTGCGGATGTCGTAGGCGAGGCCCGTCGACCGGAGGCAGGCGCCCCCGAGGCCCCAGTCGACCGCCTGTTCCTGGCTCACCGGCGAAAGGCCCCGGCAGCGCTCGACGAAGATCTCGTTGCCGGTCAGCAGCCCGTCGAAGTCCTCCAGGCCCTGGCGGATCGACCCGAGCAGCCAGCGGACGCGGTCCTCGTAGTTCTCCGGCAGGTCCATCTGCACGCCGCCGGGGCGGAAGTAGGTCGGGAACATCCGGTCCCCCGATACTTCCTCGAAAAAGTCGTAGATGCGTTCCCGTTCGCGCCAGGCGTAGATGAAGCTCGTCCCGAACGAACCGACGTCCGCGCCGAATGCCCCGAAGAACATGAGGTGCGAAAGGATCCGAGAAAGCTCCACCATCATCACGCGGATGTACTCCGCCCGCTCCGGCACCTCGAACTGGCCGAGCTTTTCGACCGCCATGCAGTAGGCCATTTCGCAGGCCATCCCCGCCAGGTAGTCGGTCCGATCCCACCAGCCCATCGACTGGCGGTAGTCGTGGTTCTCGGTGAGCTTCTCCAGCCCGCGGTGCAGGTAGCCGATGTACGGCTCGCAATCGACGACCATCTCGCCGTCCACCGTGAGCACCATCCGGAACACCCCGTGGGTGGCCGGGTGCTGCGGGCCGACGTTGATGGTCATGTCGACCGTGTTGAATGCGTCGGCCGTCACCAGCCGTTCTTCGGGCCAAACGGTCACGCGGCACCTCCGCAGGGAAGCGCACCGGCGCGCGCTGTGATGGACGGGGGCGTGATGCGCATTAGAACTTGAACCCCGGATCGCGGTCTTCGATGCCCTGCGCGATCTCCATCTTCTGGAGCGGGTGCGCCTTGAGTAGCGGGTGGATGCGGACATCCTCATCCAGCAGCAGGTTCTTCAGATTCGGGTGCCCGTCGAACACCAGCCCCAGCATCTCCGCCGCCTCGCGCTCATGCCAGTCCGCAGCCGCATACAGCCCCGTGAGCGACGGGATGTGGGGGTTGCCCGGGGGCGTGTGCACGGTCACCTGGATCGAGTGGCGATGCTTCATCGAATGGAGCTGGTACTTGCAGACCAGCCCCTCGTCCTGCATGTCGATGCCAACCACGTTGCGGAGGTAGTCGAACGCCAGCTCCCGCCGCTCCTTCAGCCCCTGCATCAGTTCGAGGAAGTGGGCCGGCTCAACGGTGATGTTCGCGTCCGTCAGCGTCTTGTCCGCGGTGAACGGCACCTTGGGCAGGTGCTTGTGCACCAGCGCCGAAACTCCCGGGTAGGCGGAGGCGGTTTCGTTCGTCATCCGACCATCCGCTTTTCTTCCATGATCTTCTCCTGCAGGCGCAGGAACCCCTCGAGCAGCGACTCCGGCCGCGGCGGGCACCCCGGCACGTACACATCCACCGGGATGATCTTGTCGACGCCCTGCACCACGCGGTCGTACTCGGTGTAGGGCCCGCCGTTCGTGGCGCAGGCGCCCATGGAGATGACGTACTTCGGGTTCGGCATCTGCTCGTAGAGCAGCTTGATCGCCGGCGCCATCTTCTTCGTCACCGTCCCCGAAACGATCATCACATCGCTCTGGCGCGGGCTCGGCCACGGCACGATCCCGAAACGGTCCAGGTCGTGGTTCGACATGAACGTGCCAATCATTTCGATGGCGCAGCAGGCGAGGCCGAACGTCATCGGCCACAGCGAACTCTTGCGGCTCATCGCGATCACCTGGTCGGCGCCTGTCTGGATGACGCCGGGCAGCACCATCCGGTAGGCCGCCCGGGTGTGCGGGATCTCGACCGGCTTGAGGCGTTCGGCCTCGGCCCCGAAGTCCGGCACGTACGGCGTGATCACGGTATCGCTCATGACTTCCACTCCAGTACGCCGCGTTTCCAGGCGTAGACCAGCCCGAGGCTGAGGATCAGGATGAAGGCGATCATGTGATAGAAGACGAAATCGGGCAGCGCCAGATAGGTCATCGCCCAGGGAAAGATAAACACCGTCTCCACGTCGAAAATCAAAAAGAGGATGGCGATCAGGTAATAGCGGATGTGGACCTGCGACCAGTTGCGCCCGATCGGGAGCATGCCGCACTCGTAGCTGACGCCCTTGCCCCGTTCCCGCGCGAAGGGGGCGAGCAGGCGGGCGCCGATGAGCGCCGTGAACACCAGGACGAACCCGGCAATCGCGGCGATCATGACGGCGGACCAGGTGTCGTAGAAGCTCATTCGTGGCGCCTCTGGCGAGTGCGAGCCATGAAAAAGCAGAGCCCCGGCACTCGGGGTGACGAGAAGGCTCTGCAAGTCATTTTCGGGCGCACTCCCGGGAGATGACAGGCGCCTTCAG
>CAUJEQ010000082.1 GCA_963169135.1 Chloroflexota bacterium | reverse complement strand
GCGACGGCCGCGGCCACATCCTGCGCGATCTCGTCCTGCTTCGTCTGGGGGACGTGCTCCGCCCAGGGGAAATCGGCGGCGCGCTTGCCAACGCCGGCCGTGCGGCCGAAGTAGTCGATGGCGACGGAGTTGATGCCCTGTTCGGCGAAGCGCATGGCAAGCTCTTCATAGAAGGGGAAGAGGCCGCGGATGTCGGGGAGGACGACCATGCCGGCGCCGTTGGGGGTGGCAGCACGGGCGGCAAACGCGGCGAACTTCGTGCCGTCAGCGGCTTCGAGGACGAGGTCATCGGTGTCGATAGCGGCACCGGCAACGGGTGGGAGCGGCGGTCGCGCGTCGTGGGCGAAGCACATGTGGGGTGGCTCTCCTGGGTTGTGGTGGGGGCAGTTTAGCGGCGGCGGGCGGCGCGTGGAGGCCCATCAGTCGCGGGCGAGGACCGGGAGGACCGCGCGATAGGGTCGAGGGGCAGCGGTGGCCGTTGCCGTTGGCGTGGTCGTTGGGGAAGGCGGCTGGGTGGTGGTAGGCGTGGGGGCGTAGCCGTAAAGGGCGATGAGCCCAAAGAGGTCATCCTCGCGGGGAGAGATGTAGATCATCGCGTCCTCACCTTCGCACATCGCCTGTCCCGGGCAGAGAGAAGGCTCGGTATGGGCCAGGCCGAGGGCGTGCCCGAACTCGTGGAGGGCGAGGGCGCGCAGGGAGGCGCCGGTGTAGGGAAAGAGCGGCTCGAAGACGATGTCGAACTCGGTGGCCTCGAAGTACGGTGTGCCTTCGACCAGGGAGGTACTGCGCCACCAGCAAGAGTAGCCGAGGTAGCCGCCCGCGATATGCCCCCAGCCGACCACGTTCAGGCCGTCGCGGGGGATGCTTTCCGGGATGCCGTTGCAGCCCGTGGGCGTGGTGGTGGTGGTGAGGTAGTCGAAGTGCCAGCCCGTGCCGCCCGCGCCGGTCCAGCCGCCGGCGCCAGCTTTGATGGCTTCGAGCGCGGTTTCGGCGGACATCGATGGGGGGCCCCCTTCGGGGTTGTACAGCCAGGTGGCGAAGGGCTGTGGCCAACGGATGCCGAAAATCTGGAATTGGGCAGAGACCTCGGGGGGTTCGAGCTCGATGGCGCCGGGGAAGCGGGCGAGCATGGCCGCCCGGCCCTCGGCGATCCGGTCGTCCAGCGGGGATGTGCCGTCGTCGAGGGCGAACATGGAGATTTCGACGAACTCGAAGGCGGTGCCCACGGGTACCGCGAGCGAGAGGCGGACCTCGTGGATGGGGACGGCCGACGCGGCGGCAACCGGGGCGGGAGCTGCCCGGATGGCGACGGCAGCAAGGGTGACTCCGACGACCCCGGCGAGCGCGGGCAACCAGCGGCCGGGGGAGGGTCTCACGCTGCCAGTGTGGCATTGATTCCCGGGGCGGCGCCAATCGGAAGCCGCCGGTGGGGAACTGTCGGGAAGTTCACACAACTGTCACCGGGATGGGGTTGACAGCCTGGCCAAAGTGAACGACTATTCATTCAGTGAATGAACGTTTAGTCATTCAGGAGGAATCACATGCTGGCCGAACTCGTTAATGCACGTCAGGCCGAACTTCGAGTCGCCGAGACACGAATCGCCCACCGGATGACCTGGGCGCAAATCGTGCGCGTGGAACGGCTGGAGCGCGCGCTGAACGTTGCGCGGGGTAGACTGCAGATGTTGCCCGCACTCTTTCCGAAGGCGAACTAACCCGCATGGCTCGAGTCTCCGACGCGCACCTCGAAGCGCGCCGACACAGCATCCTGGTCGCGGCGACGAAGCTCTTCTCACAGAAGGGCATCGCAGCCGCAACGATGGCGGAAATTGCCGCCGAGGCGGGCATCTCGCCCGGCGCGATCTACCGGTACTTCGAGAACAAAGACGAACTTGCCCGCGGCTGCATGGACGAGTCGGCCGAGGCGATCAAGCACGCATGGGAGAACCCATCGAGCGCCGAACTGCCGTTCGATGAGCTCTCCCGGCTGACCTTCGCCGAACTCAACAAGCCGGAAGTGGCGATCGACACGCAGCTCTTCCTCGAACGCGCGCTGATCTTCGTGCGGGACGGACAGGCCGCTGTGCTGGGCGACTTCAAGGAGGAGTTCGAAAAGGTGCGGGCGGGCATCCTGTTCCTGATTGAACGCCAGTTCGGGCCGGCTCCAGAGGACGTGGACGTCAAAGCGATCGCCGAGGCGCTCTATGGATTCTACTGGGGCGCACGCGTGATGAAGCTGCTCATGCCCGAGGTGGACACCGACGCGCAGCTGGTGGCGCTGCACAACCTCATCGGCCACGCCCTCGACAGGAGCTGCGAGAAGTAGCGCGGCACCGGACATCTCGCCAAACAAGAACACGCCCCTCGAACGAGGGGCGTGTTCTTGTTTGGGCGGGATTGATCAGTTGACGAGCTTGGGTTCGAGAAGCATGACCGTGAGGTCAGATGGGAGGCCGCTGCGGCTGACGTTGAGCTTGGGCTGGGGTTCGGCCTTGGAGCCCGTCTCTTTCAGGAAGTTCTCGAGGGGTCCGAGGTCGAGCGTTTCGCCGCCCACCTTGTAGTTCATGGGGATTGCGATGCGCGCTTCGATCCGAGTCATGGTGTCGGCGGCCTGGTTCGGAGTCAGGGAGTTGCCGCCGCCGACGGGCAGGAGGAGGACATCGACATCCTTCAACTCCTCGAACGCGATGGTTCCCGGGAGGCCGAGGTGGCCGATGCGGATACCGTCGATCTCGCAGATGAAGACGACGTTGCGGGAGCCATCGGGCCGTTTCGTTGCGATCCCCGTCACGAGCATGCCGCCGATGTCGTACTCGCCGGGGGCGTCCAGCACCATCGGGTCGCCCGTAACTGCCTCGGTGTAGCTGTAGCCGGGGTCATCACGGCGGCTGACCGTGACAATGTTGGCTGCCTGCTTGCCGATGACGAAGCCGCTATCGGGAGGGCAGGGGTCGGTGATGACGGTGCCATCGCGGCCCTTGAGGCGGAAGCAGTTGCGGCCAAGGTAGGTAATCTCAACAGGCACGAAGCGATCGTACCCTCCCGGGGCGATAGGCGGAACATACGGATCAGGTAGCTGCGCAATTTCCAGCGCGGTGAAGGATCGCGCCGGGCCGGGCATCGCGGGTAGGATTCGGCCACGACGAACACGCACAAGAGGGGCCGGCATGGCAGGAGCACTCGAAGGGACCAGGGTCATCGATTTCGGGCAATACATCGCGGGGCCGATGACGGCCATGTTCCTGGCGGACCAGGGCGCCGATGTGATTCGAGTGGAGCCGCCGGGTGGGCCGCGCTTCGATGCGCCGGCCAACGCCACCTGGAACCGGGGAAAGCGGAGCATCGTGCTGGACCTGAAGGAACCGGGCGACCTGGATGCGGCGAAACGCCTGGTCGCGTCGGCGGACGTGGTCATCGAGAACTTCCGGCCAGGCGTGATGGACCGCCTTGGGCTCGGTCCCGTGGCCATGACGGCGGTCAACCCGCGGCTGGTGTACTGCTCGCTCCCGGGGTTCGCCGGGGACGACAGGCGGGCCGGAGTGGCCGCATGGGAAGGCGTGGTCGCCGCGGCGACGGCGACGTACCGGCCAAATCCGCGCACGGGCCGTCCTGTATACGCGGCGCTGCCGTTCAGTTCGTCGTACGCCGCCTTCCTGGCAGCGACGAGCATCGCCATCGCCCTCAATGCGCGCGAGCGGGACGGCGCGGGGCAGGTGGTGGAGGTGCCGCTGTTCGATGCGACGTTCGCGGCGATCGGTTACCGGATCGGCGGCGACGCCATCACGGGTGGCGACCCGAACATCGCGCGGATGCTCGGGATCACGCGCCAGTTCGCCTGCAAGGACGGGCGCTGGTTCATGTACCACGCGGGCAACAAGCGGGCGGGCGATTTCCTGAAGTCGGCGGGGATCGAAGAATTGCTGCCGGGGGCGGTGGACAAGCTCACCCCGCAGGAGATCCACGCGCGCAGCGAAGCGTTGTTCCTGACCCGCACGGCGGCGGAGTGGGAGACGTTCTGCGAGGCGGTCGGGACCGAAGGCTCGATCTGCCGGACGAGCGCGGAGTGGATGGAGAACGAACACGCGCTCGCCTCTGGCATCGTCACCGAGGGCGATGACCCGGTACTCGGCCGGTTCCGGGGGCCGGGGATCAACGTGCGCATGTCCGGGACGCCCGGCTCGGTGCGTTGGGCGAGGCACGAGCCGGGGGCCGACCGCGACGAGGTGCTGGCAGCAATCCCCTCGCCGGCCCGAAAGGCTGCGGCGCCGGCGGATCCCCTGAGGGCGGCACTCCAGGGAGTACGAGTGCTGGACCTATGCATCGTGCTGGCCGGGCCCACCTGCGGTCGGACGCTGGCAGAGTTCGGGGCCGACGTCATCCGGATCGATAGCCCGCACCGGAAGGCCGTGGCCTTCCACAACGACATCAACCGGGGCAAGCGGAGCATCTTGCTCGACCTGAAGACGGCGGAGGGCCTGGAGGTCTTCTGGAAGCTGGCCGAACAGGCGGATGTGGTGGTGCAGAACTTCCGGAAGGGCGTGGCGGAACGGCTTGGCATCGGTTACGAGGCGGTGCGGGCACGCAAGCCGGACATCGTCTACGCGTCATTGAACACGTACGGGCAGGTGGGGCCGTGGTCGACGCGGCCGGGGCACGAGCAGATCGCGCAGGCGGCGACGGGGATGCAGGAGCGGTTCGGCGGCGACGGGCGTCCGACACTGGCGCCATTCGCGGTGAACGACTACGGGACCGGGTTCATGGGTGCGTACGGGGTCGCGCTGGCCTTGCTCCACCGTCAGCGCACGGGAGCGGGGCAGCATGTGGACACGGCACTCGCCTACACGGCGACGATGCTGCAATCGCTCTTCCTGCATGACTACAAGGGGAAGATGTGGGACGAACCACGGGGCCAGGACGCCCTCGGGACGGGGCCGCTGAACCGGGCCTACGAGGCGAGCGACGGCTGGTTCTTCCTCGCCTGCCGGGAGCCGGAGCTCCGCCGGCTGCCGGAGTTCAAGCACCTGTTGCCGCTGGGGCTTGAGGGAGCGCTGGAGATTGCCTTCAAAGCCGCGCCGGTGGACGAGTGGGTGGCGCGGCTGACGGAGGCCGGGGCGGGCGCGCACGCGATCATCGGGGATGTGGCTGAGCTGCGGGACGACCCATGGGTGCGGGAACACGGGTTGGCTATCACCCGGCACCACCCGGGCCAGGGTGAGCTGACGACGAATGGACCTTCGCCGCGCTTATCACGGACACCGCCCATGCCGGGACGGCCGGCGCCGCTGCCAGGCTCGGACGCGGCCAGCATCCTGAGCGAGATTGGGATGGCCGCCGAGATGGGCCGGCTCGTGCGGGAGGGGGTTGTGGTGGTTCAAGGTGTGAGCGTCCGCTAGCCTGAAGATGAGCCCGGGACGGCATACGTCTGGCGGGCGGAGGCGGACGTGAGCAACGGCTCGGTGGTGGCGGTAGTCGCGGCGGTGATTGGGGTGGTGCTGCTCGGGGCGGTGGCTCTTGGCGGGCTGGGCGGCACCCGCGTGGAGACCAGTGTCTCGGAGCCTGTTCCGTGGCATTTCGACGGGCCGCCCGCCGATGGATCGTATGGAATCGTCATGGGGAGCCACCAGTCGAAGTCGGGCCTGGAGCTGTTCGGGTTGACCATCGGTCGGTCGCGCTGGGAGGCGAACATCGCCCTGGTGCCTCCGGAGGGATGCGAAGTCTCGGATGAAAACCTCCCTCCCGGTGGACCCTGCGAGACGGCCGCGGCGACCGGACGAGTCAACGGTGGCGGCACCACGGCCAGTGGGCTGGAGTTCGTCATCGTCTCCACGGAAGTGAGCGAGGGCTGTCACGAGGCGCTGCAGCCCTACGAGCGCTGGCCCACGAACAAGCCCGCCTGCAACGAGTAGTCAGCGCGTGAGGAGCATGACGACGATGCTCCCGCCGACACCCATTGCGCTGGTCATGACGCAATCGACGCGTTCGGGGCGGGCGGCCTGCACGTAGGCGAGCTCGAGGTCTTTCTCTGCCGTCTCGAAGCCGCCGATGGGGAAGACTTCCTGGCGGCGCATCGCTTCGAGGGCGGCGACGAGCGAGAGCGGGCCGCCAGC
>CAUJEQ010000081.1 GCA_963169135.1 Chloroflexota bacterium | reverse complement strand
CGAGCGGGTCGGCGCCCCTGGGGACGCGGTCCCAGAGCATCCGCGCTCCTATCCCGTAGCCGCCCAGGTATTGGCGATAAAGTGATTCGGCGGGCCGCTCGACCGTGATCTCCCCCGTGGTGAGATTCACGCTCAACATCTTCCCGTTGTAGCCCTTCTCGGCGACGGCGCCACTGGTGGCAGCAGTAGTCAAAAGTCATGCCTCCCTGCGGCACGGGTTCCCCGTGCCGAATCTGCAGCCTGCATGGTACGGGGTTCGCAAACCCCCGCAATATGCTGACGGCGACATATCGCACGCCCTTACTGGCTGCCTGTCCAGTCGTCGCAGCGCCTACGATGCGCGCGCGACCGCCACCGCCGCCTGCTTCCGCTGGAACACGTGCGCGCGGACTTGCCAGCGGCCGTTCTGAAAGCGGATGTGCCGGGCGATCGGCTCCCGGTCGGCCGGCGCCACCCGCCAGAGCCTCTCCGCAATTTCCTTGTCGAAGTGCCAGCGCGTCTCGATGATTTCGAACCCCAGGCTGCGGTATGTCCGGTGCGCCCGCTCCGCAAATGCGTTCGATGTCAGCACGAAGTCCCGCCCGGGGCACGTCTCCTCCAGCCAGCCCATCGCCGCGGTCAGCATTCGCCGTGCTACGCCCCGGCCCTGGTGCTCCGGGGGCACGTGCACCGCCCACAAATACAACCCTGCCGCGTCCTGCAAGTTCACCGATACGCGCCCGACGGCCGTATCGCCTTCGCAGGCGACAAAGTACCGGTGGCGCCCTTCTTCCCGCGTTCGGGCAAGTGCCGCAGCCGCCTGCAGTGGGTCAGCCAGGTGCGAAAGGTCGAACGCGTGATAGGGGAATCCGTGCTCGCGCCAGGCAGCCATCTGCTGGATGAGCGCCGCATCCCAGGGACGCAGTATCAGCCCATCGCCCTCAATCAGCGGCGGGTACGTCGCTTCGCCCATTGCTTCTCCAGCCTGGCATCAGAGTCCCGGTAGTATACGTGCCACATCAACCGCCCCAGAATGCCCTACAGCCCCAGCCGCCGGTCATTCTCACGCCAGGCCACGTCGTTCAGCGCCATCAGCCCGCCCGATACCAGCGAGTGCCCGCCGAGCAGCACCGGGATGCGCGCCTGTGCAGCGGCCGCCGTGAAACGCCGCAGGAACTCGTCGTCGATGGCGCCCGCGGCCAGCAGGTCGCTCTGGAACCGGTCCTCCCGCGACGGCGCGACTGCGAGGTGGGCTTCGATCACCCGCGTGTCGATGACGGCCGCATCACCGAGCTCGGCCACCCGGTCGAAGAACCGCTCGACGCCGACCTCCTCGATCAGGAAGCCCAGCACCGAACGGGCCCGGTGGCCCGCACCGGCCGTCGCAAGCCCGCGCTCCTCACTGAAGATGCGCACGCGGCAGGCGGTCTCGCGTTCCAGGTATTGCCACGCCTGGCTACCGACCCTCCCGGCAACCAGCACTTCCGCCGTCCGGTCACATAGGAACGGCATCAGCGCGCGGTAGCGCTCCACTGCCTCCACCGCTGGCCGGGTCGCCTGCGCAAGTTCCGGGTCAAGCCCCTCCACCAGTGACAGCACCGCCAGGTCGGAGGGCGTGTCCAGGTCGAACTGCGTGGCGGTGGTCCGCGGGAGGATGACCGGCGAAAGCCCCGCATCGTCGCGCAGCCGCCGTGGCAGGACGTTGTCGCGGGCGAACTCGCCGCATCGCTCGATCGCGTCGCCCGGCGTCCAGGCCGTCAGGTCCGCCGAGAAGAAGTTGTTGGTCACGAAGCGCGCGTCGCGCGCTTCGAGCTGTTCGACCACCAGCCGAAACTCGTCGACGCCGAGCAGGGGAACCGATCCGGAGCCCATCACCGCCGGCTTCTCCAGCCCGTAGCGCGAGACGACCCCGCGCAGCCTCGCCGCGAAGTCGAACGCGTCTCCGGGAACGTCGGCATCGAACAGTAGCCCGGGAAACTCGGGCTCGAACGCCCCGGGGTCGTCCGTCGCGATGATGACGGCTTCGAACCCCGCCGCGAGCGCCGAACGGGCGGTGTTGCGCGCCGCCGCGACCCTCGCGGTCGCCATCATCCGCTCGGCGGACCCTTCCCCGGTACCCCCGTGGAAGATCACCAGCACCGGCCGTTCGTAGGTCATGCGTACAGCGTAGAGCCCGTTGCCCGTGGCGGCGAAGTACAGCACGTTTAGCGTTGTCCGGGTCCATGGCGGGCTACGCCCCGACCGAATTGCGAGTCGGGTAGGGAAAATCGGGCGGCGTTCGTCCTAGACTCGCCTCATGTCAACTGAACCGACCGGGCGCCCGCGTGGCCGCCCACCCTATCCGCTGCTCACGCCCGCCGAAGAGCGCGTCCTCGATCACATCAGGGCCGGCAAGACCAACGCCGAGATTGCGGTGCGGCTCGGGGTGTCTCCCGATGCCGTGAAGTACCACGTCTCGAACATGCTCGGAAAGCTCGGACTCGACACCCGCGAACAGCTCGCCGGCTGGCGAGCGCCATCGAGCTTACGGCGCACCTGGCTCGCGGTGCCGATTGTTGGACGGTTCGCGCTGGGAGGAGCGGCTGTCGTCGTCGCTGGCGGGCTGGCGGCCGGCTCGCTGCTCGTCGAACAGGCGCCGGGCCTCCACGACGGCGTCATCACCCGAACCTACGACGGCCGTCAGATGCACGCCCGCGTCGACCCGCCCATACTCTCCGCCGATGGCCGCTACGTCGTCTTTGCCAGCCCGACCGATGAGTTCGTCGCCGCCGACACCGACGGTGAGTCCGACGTCTTCCGATTCGATCGCGTCACGCGTCAGACCGAACTGGTAAGCAACTTCCCGCCCGACCCGCGCACGCTGGGCTACAGCAACCCCATCGTGAGCGGAGACGGCCGATTCATCGCGATGGTCGCCGCGAGGCTTGGCCCGGGGGATCTTCCGGCGCCCGAGGTGGTCGTCCACGATATGGTCTCGGGCGCGACTGAGACGCTTCCGGGGTCCCCCGCGCTGTGGCCGTCGATCACCACCGATGGCCGGCTCGTTGCCTACGCGGTCCTCCGCTGGCCGCCAAACGTGGGGGTCGCTGATGGTTTCGGGGTCGCGCCGGCGGCTTCGGGCGCGCGGCTCACGGTGTACGACCGCGAGACCGGCGCCGAGGCGTGGGGTCTGGAGTTCCCCATGGGATCCGCGCCTGTGGTCGACTGGCCGCTCATCTCGCCCGATGGACGATGGCTCTCATTCCGGGCAGTTCGCGCCCCGGGCGTCGATGAGAGCACCTGCCCGGCGATTCGCTCCTCACGCATCCAGGACGGCGTCGGCCAGAACGAGCAGCGCCTGTTTGTCCATGACCTCCACGATGGAGTTACGCACTGCGTGCCCCTCGCGCAGCCAGCCGGGACGGTTGCCAGGCTCAGCCCCTTCTCGCAATCGCTCACGGCAAGCGGTGTGGTCTTCACCTACATAATCCTCGAGACCGCCCAGTCCCCATCGGGCGGCCAGCGCGTGGTCGAGACGCGCCTCGCTCGTTACAACCCGGCCACGGGAGAGCTGACCGAGCTGGGCGCGCCGAACGATATCACCTTCGATACGTCGCATTCCGCCGGAGGCATGGCCCTTGCCTATGTCGACCGCGGGCGACCCCCGGCCGTGCCCCGGATCGCCCTGATGGACCCCTTCGGACACGACACCCGGTTCACCGCTGGTTTCCCGTACCGCTTCCAGCCTGCGGAACCAAACGTGACGCGGGAGGTTACCTACGAGTCGCCCGTGCTGTCTGCGGACGGCTCGCACATCGCCTACATTGTTCGGGGCGTGGATCGGGACAGCGGGGGCCAGGCGGAAGAGATCTACGTGACGTCCCGCTGAATCGCGACACTTCTTGTCGCGATCGAAC
>CAUJEQ010000080.1 GCA_963169135.1 Chloroflexota bacterium | reverse complement strand
TCAGGCGGGGACGGCGCCGGCGAAGAAGCGGTCCTGTACTTCCTGGCTGAGGGCGACGTTCTGGATGCGGGCGCGCTGGAGCTGCTGCCAGTAGTAGCGGTAGGTGGCGCGGTCGTGGAGGTTGCCCTCGTGCTGGATGGGCCCCCAGTCAGCGTCGAATGCCTTGAGGAGGATAGCCTCCGCTTCTTCGACCTCGTGGTGCGAGGGCGCCATCGCGCGGGTGATGGGCTCGATCTGTGCGGGATAGATGCTCCACTGGCGGAGGAAGCCGAACTCGTCGTGGGCGCGGCGGGCGTCGTTGTAGATGAACTCGACATCCTTTAGCTCGAGGGTGACGTTGTGGGCCGGGACGACGCCGTTCGCGAGAGCGGCGGCGACCATTTCGGCCTTGGCGCGTTGCAGGAGCTTGTGGTCGAACTGGTAGGGCGAGCGCATGGCGAAGGCGGGGATGGCGCCGTTGTGCGCGGAAACGAAGTCCATCAGGCCGAAGTCGAGGACCTGGACGTTGGGGAGCTCGGCGATTTCCCAGGCCTGGCGGAGTGCGCCGTGCGTTTCGACAAGGGCGTGGATCGGGATTTCGCGACGGATGCCGGCCTTCGCGGTGGCGTTGCGGATGTAGTCGATCATCTCGGCGAGTTCGGCGGCCCTCACCGACTTGGGGATGGTGATGTAGGCGACGCGAACGCCGGCGCCAGACACGACGATGTCGACATCGTCCTTCCAGTGCTCGTGGGTGTAGTCGTGGATGCGAACGCCGGACATGTTGTGCGTGTTGGCGTCGCTGTTCTGCATGCGGACGACCATCTCGGCGTGCTGGCGTTCGGCGCCGGTTGGGGCGCCGTCCTCGCAGTCCATGGTGATATCGAAGACGCCGCCCATCTTGTTCTGGAGCTCAAGGGCCTTGCCGATACGCTCCTCGGTGCCGGCAAAGTGCTCGCAGGTAGGGATGATGGGGAAGGGCTTTTCGCCCTCGAAGAGGACTTCGTTGGGATGTCGAGGCATGGTGAGTGTTCCGATTCCGAGATTGGGGATTGGGTGGTGCCCCGGGGAGGGCTGTGGGTGTCAGTATGCCCGAATTGGTGATTGGGGAGAACAACAGTCGGGGTGGCGCGTGGCGGCCGCCGCTTCCGGCTATGGCTGGAGGCCGAACAGTTGCCATCCGGGGCGCCCCGCAAGTGGGCCCGATGGTTCGGGCTGCAGGCCATACCCCTCCCCCATGCGCAAGGCCTTCTCGATGGCCCACTTCGAGAGCCCCTGGACGGCTTCCATGGCTGCCATCTCTTCGAGACTGAAGAAGCCCGCGTTGGCGATTTCGTCGCCATCGAAGCGAGGGTCCCCGGTACCCAGCGGGTCGAGGCGGAAGACGACGTAGATGTTGGTGCTTGGGCCTCCCATTGGCCCGGCAACCGTGTGGCGGAACGCGATCACGTCGCGGACGCGAGCTTCGATACCGGCTTCTTCCAGGACTTCCCGTTCGACGGCCTCGGCCAGCGGCTCATCGTGCTCGGCATAGCCGCCGGGGAGCTGCCAGGAACCGGCGAACGGTTGCCAGCCACGCTGGACGAGGAGGGCTTTGCGTTCACGGATGACGACCCCGGCGCAACCGATGGAGAAGTCGCCGTAGTGGACGTAGTCACAGGCGGGACAGGCGGGGCGCTCGCGGCCGCCGTCCTCCTTGGTCGTAAGCGTCATCGAGCAGCGGGGGCAGTAGGTGTGGTGGGCCATGGTGGCCGGAGTATACCGGGCGGGCGCGGGAAGGCGCAGACGGTGACCCTGGGACACGGGCGGACAAGACTGGAAACGGCACTACTGGCCCGCCGGGTCGCCTTCCGTGGCGCGGGCAATTCGCTCCGACTCGGCATCGTAAGCGTGAATGTCGGCATCGATAAGCTGCTGGGGGGGCGAAGTAGTGGGCGAGTGCTGCGTGGACCTCTGCCAATTCGAGCCCGTAGTCAGTAGCGATTTCCGCCGGTGACATGCCGTGGCTGTGGGCGATGGCAATCCGGTGCACGGTGACCCCCTTGCCGCGCACGTA
The DNA here is from genome assembly GCA_963169135.1 of Chloroflexota bacterium. Taxonomy (GTDB): domain Bacteria; phylum Chloroflexota; class Dehalococcoidia; order Tepidiformales; family Tepidiformaceae; genus Amarobacter. Next base: position 11,510 of record CAUJEQ010000080.1, on the reverse strand, counting down.
CGGACGGCCGCCCCAATACGCGGGGTTGCTTTCGAGCATGGAGCCGATGTCGGAGGCCAGAACCATGAGGGAAGTATCGCGAACCGGCGAGCGGCGGCCCGGAGGGACGGGATTGGACGTTGCGGTCGCGATGCGATGACAGAGAGTTTCGTTTCAAAACGGAAAAAAGTGAGGCAAAAGCTAAAGATAGGCGGCTATACTACGTATGCACCGTGTACATCTTCGATCTCCAACTGACGAATTACCGCAATTACGTGCGCACAGACGTCCGCCTGGAGAAGGGGCTCAACCTCTTCATTGGCGAGAACGCGCAGGGCAAGAGCAACCTGCTCGAGGCGATCTACCTGCTCTCGACGTTGCGTTCGAGCCGGGCGAGCACCGATGCGGACCTGGTGCGGCGCGACATCATCCCCAGTGACTTCCCGGTAGCGCGGCTATCGTGCGAGGTAGAGCGGTCGGCGGGGAACCTGGCGCTGGAGCTGGCAATCGTGGGGCGGACGACGGACGCAAGCCACCGGGCGGGGAAGCGTGTCCGGGTGAACGGCGTTCCGAAGAAGGCCTCCGATGCGGTCGGGCAACTTTGCGCGGTGCTGTTCACCACCCTGGACATCGAGATCGTGGCCGGCCCGCCACTGATGCGGCGGCGCTACCTGGACATGATGATTTCGCAGGTGGACCGCGGCTACCTGCGGGCGATGCAGAAGTACGCGAAAGTGCTTCAGCAGCGCAACAGCCTGCTGAAGCGGATCCAGAGCCGCGAGGCTTCGTCGCAGGAGTTGAACTTCTGGGACCAGGAACTGGCGCACGCCGGCGGAATCATCTTCTGGGCGCGGGCAGACGCGCTGGGCCACATCGTGCCGCAGGCGCAGCAGCAAATGGAGCGGCTGAGCGACGGGCTGGAAGACCTCCAGCTGACCTACCGGCCGTCGCTCGGTGGGCTGGACGCGACCGATTCGCCGATCGACGACTCCGAGTGGACAGCACGGATGCTGAAGGCGTTGCAGAACCTGCGTCCAAGGGAGATCGGGGCGGGCGCGACGCTGGTCGGGCCGCACCGGGACGACGTGCTCATCGAGATTGACGGCATGGCTGCCGACGCATTCGCATCGCGGGCCCAGCAGCGGACGGCGGCGCTTTCCATGCGGCTGGCCGAGGCGAGCTACCTGAGGCGGGCACTGGGCGATGACCCGGTGGTGCTGCTCGATGACGTGCTGAGCGAGCTGGACGCCCGCCGGCGGCGCGGCGTGCTGGAGTACATCGACACGTTCCAGCAGACGCTGGTGACGACGGCAGACCCGGACCGTCTGCGCGACATCATGACGCGTGCGGCGGGCCGCTTTGTGGTCTCGGCCGGGACCCTGACGCGCTTCGAAGGCGAGTAACCCAAACGGGCAGGCGGCGAGCCCTCGTTGTCGGCGGCGCAGTCGTCGTGGGGGCATTCGCATTTCTGAACGGGCTGGGAGCGCTGGCGCTGCTGCTGGACGTCGACGATAGTCCGCGGGACAAGCTTTTCCAGGTGAACGTCTTCCTCGGCACGGCGATCGTGACGCTGAGCCTGGGCGGGATGCTGGTGTACCAGGCGGCATCCTCGCTTGGGGGGACGGCGTCCACGGCGATGGGGCTCAAGACGAGGTGGTGGCTGTACGTGGTGCCGCTGGTGCTGGTGTTCCCGGTTTTGGTGGGGATCGGACAGCTTGAGGTGAACAACCCGGAGCGGCTGCCATGGCTGTTCCCGGTGACGAACGTGCTCATCGTGAGCATCCCCTCGATTGCGCTGGCCCTGTTCGTTTCGCAGCGGTACATGCGGTTTAACTCATGGGCGTGGCCGTTCAGCTGGCGCGAGTGGACCAGCGGGCTCATCTATGGAGCAATTGGCGCCACGACCATGGGAGCAATCCTGAACACCGCCTATGTGATTTTCGGGGGGGCGGTGCTGATCAGCACAAAGGGCCTCGGGGACCCGTGGGCCGTCGGCGACAACCTGCAGACGCTTCCAACGGGCTGGGGCGTGGCGTTCGACCTTTCGGTGCTCTCGGTGGTGGCGCCGCTGAATGAGGAGTTCTGGAAGGGGATGCTGGTCGCGTTCTTCTTCTTCCGGAGGGGCGGGGCGGCACGATGCTTCGTCTGGGGAGTGCTGGCCGGGGCCGGGTTCAACATCCTGGAGACGTTTCAGAACAGCCTGGCAGTGGTGAACCCGGACCAGTTGAGCGAACAGCAGATCAGCGAGCAATGGTGGCTGTTCGCGGTCGGCCGTGCGGGGACGGGGGCGTTGCACGCGACGGCAACCGGGCTCGCGGCGCTTGGGTTTTTCGGGCTCTTCCGGCACAAGCTCAAGTATGCCGTGGGGTATCCCCTGGGCGTACTGGTGCACGGCACGTGGAACTTCCTGAATTACACACTGGCGGGGGACGCGATCCTGAGCGGGTCAGGACCAGACTCCACGCTGCTCGATGTGTTGAGCATCGGCGGGTTGGTGGCGCTCTTCGGACTCTGCCTGGCAGTGCTCTGGGTGCTCAGCGGGAGACTGCGGGACGGTTTCCCGGCGCCCATCTATCGCGTGCTCGAGATGGTGCCTGGACCGGACAGCGCAGTGAAAACGAACCTGGGGCAGGCGATTGATGCGCCTGCCCCAGGGGTGGGAGTTCGAGGCGTCGCGGGTTAGCGGGCGCGGCTAGCGGCGAAGGCGAGGCCGGCCGAGCTGGCGACGAGGACCGCCCCGACGACAATCATCGCCGGGAGCATGGAGGCCGAGCCCTCGGTCATGGTGTTCCCGGTGGCCGGGGCGCGCGGTGCGGCCGGGGCCGGGGCATCCACGAGCGGGACGACCTTGAGCGTGCCGTTACCCGCGAGGCCGACGGCGACCGCGGTGTACACGGTCTTCGCATCGAGCTTCAGACCGGGGATGGTGAGGACTGTCGCGCCGGTGGCGTTGACGTTCACATCCAGGCTGTAGGTGCCGGCCGGGACCGGAGTGTAAGGGCCGAAGTTGCGGTAGGCGACGCCGGTGAAGACGTTGGTGCTGGTGCCGGCCACGGCCACGTTCACGGGCGGAGCATCGGGCGAGGCGTGGATGAGGCGGATGTGGGCGTTGTTGCCCGCGGGGGTGCTGTTGTCGTCTTCGAGGACATACAGGCCGAGGGTGCCTTTGCCAACTTCACCAACGGCGAGAACGGTGTAGTCCTTGCCCGCGCCAATTTCGAGGTTGGCTTCGAGCGCCGGAGAGCCAGTACCATTCGACGGTGAAACGAAGACCTTCACGTTGTGGCCGCCGGCGGGCAACGTGACGTAGGGAGTGTTGTTGGGGAAGGCGAGCGCAGTCACAGCCTTCGCGCCGTCGACAAAGATATCGACGGCGGGAGTATCGGGAGAGGCGTGCATGACACGGACGCGGCCCGAATCGGCGGCGCTTGCGCCGCGAGGGGCGAGCGTGAGGACCGCAACGAGGGCGGCGATGAGGGCGGCGCCAGCCAGGAGCAGAAGCCTGGTGGCAGTGGTGGGGGTTCGAGCTGCGATCATCGAAATGACCTCCAGGAGTGTGTGTTCGCGCCCGCCGGCCGGACGGGCCCGTTCGTGGGATGTACGAAAGTGGTTAAGGCGTTCGATCACCGCGTGGCCGAAAAAATGTTGAGCACGCAACCGGTGACGCCATTCCTGCGCTTCCGGGCCGGGGAGAGAGCCGCGTTCGATGCCATGGTGGCGGAGTACACAGGGCCCGCGTATGCGACGGCGGTGCAGGTTCTGCGGGATACCGCGCTGGCCGAGGAGGCCGTGCAGGACGCATTCCTGCGCGTCTGGCAGCGGGCGCACCTGTTCGATCCCCAAAAGGGAGCGGAGCGCAGCTGGATCCTCTCGATCGTGCGCAACCAGGCGATCGACGCGCTCCGTAAGCGCGCCCGCGCCAGAGAACGATCGATTGAAGACACTCCAGCCGTATATGCATTGCGAGACCCGAGCGACACCTGGCAGGCGGTGCTGGCAGGGCTGACCGGGGAACGCGTACGGCAGGCGCTGGAGGAATTGCCGGCAGAACAGCAGGACGTGGTGGTGCGAACCTATTACCAGGGCAAGCGGGCGGTGGATGTGGCGCGGGAACTCGGGCTGCCCGAGGGGACGGTCCGCAGTCGGCTTCGGCTCGGTCTGCAGAAGCTCCGGGATTCGCTGACGCCCGTACGCGAGGCACTTGAATGATGGAACACAGCCAGGCGAACGAGCTTCTCGCAGACTTTGCGATCGACCTCCTCGAGCCCGAAGAGGCGGCGGCCGTGCGCGCCCACGTAGAGGGATGCGCCGAATGTCGCGCGGACCTGCAGGTGTACCTGCAGGCCGGGGATGCGCTCGCGCTCGGGGTGGAACCTGTTGCACTGGCGCCCGGTGCAGAGGAGCGGATAGCGGCGGGGGTGCGGGCCCGGATTACGGCGCCGCAGGCAGTATCGGGGCAGCCGCTCCAGGTAGTGCCACGGACGGACGTGGTCCCGCGGCAGTGGCGCACAATGGCGCTTGCCTCCGCTGCGGCGGTGCTGGTGCTGGCTGTAGGGCTTGCCATCTCCGTCAACGGCTGGATCGGCGCCCAGGACGACGCCGACCGGCTGACGCAGGAACTCCAGGCCCGCGCTCTTGAGCTGCCGCTGACCGGCGAGGGTGCGCAGGGCACGATCTATGTCTCCTCCAACTTCAAGAGCGGGGTTGCCCACTTCACGGGCCTGCCGCCGGCGCCGGCGGAGCACCACTACCAGGTGTGGAGCGAGGGCCCGTTCGGCGAGCGTTCCGCGACCGACTTCGTTGGACAAGCGGGCGACCTGCTTGTGGAACTGCCCGAGCTTCCGAACGACATGACGCGCATGTTCGTGACGATCGAGCCGGACGGCGCGACCGGAGACCGGCCGACGGGGCCCGAGGTGCTGACGACCCCAAAGTAGCGCCGGGTGGCCCGTTCGGGGCTGCACGGGCATGATCGGGCGCTATGCCCGACGATGCATTTTTCTCTGTTGATGGCGACCGATTTATCCCGAACCGGGTGTGCCGCGGCCCGTGGGACCCGAACTCTCTCCATGGCCGGGTGATAGCCGGGCTGCTCGGGGCGGAGATGGAGCGCCTCCATGGCGCCCCGGACCTGCAGTTCTCGCGCATGACGGTGGATCTCTGGCGATTGCCGACGTTCGTGCCGATCGAGGTGCGGACGAATGTGGTGCGAGAGGGCGGTCGAATCCGCGTGGTCGATGCCGAGTGCTTCGCCGAGGGAGTTTCGATCGGTCGTGCGAGCGGGATGCTGCTGCGCCGGGGTGAGGAGCCCGAGGGGGAGGTCTGGCGGCCAGAGCCGTGGGATATGCCGCCGCCCGGCTCCATCCCGGCCGAAGAGTTTCCCGCGCAGATCCAGGGGGACTGGAAGCCGATGTGGGAGACGCGATCGCTCGGGCGGGCGTTCGGCGCCGCGGGGCGAAAACGCGTGTGGATGCGGGAGGTCCGGACGCTTATCGAAGGACGTGAGCTGACGCCGTTCCAGCGCGTGGCGCTCGCATGCGACTTCACGAGCCCGCTGGCGAACTCGGGACCGAACGGCCTGGCCTATATCAACGTGGACATCACGCTATACCTGCACCGCCTGCCGAGAACCGAGTGGGTCGGGTTCGACGTGACGGACCACGGGAGCGCGGAAGGCGTGTGCGTCGGCGAGTGCCGCCTGTATGACGAGCAGGGCCCGATCGGCCAGAGCCTGGTGGCGGGCCTGGCCCAACGCCGGCGCGACCGGTAGGGACCGGTCCGACCGGGAAAACGAAGACCCCCGTCCGGTTGGGACGAGGGCCCTCGAGAGGTAGTGAGGGCGGGAGTTGGTCAGCAGCTCTCGTTGTTGGCGTCGAGCAACGTGACCGACTGGCTGGGGGTGCCCAGCTTCATGATGAGGACGACACCGGAGAAACCGGGGATACTCGCGATACCGCCGGCGCTCGTGTTGTTGACGTAGCTCGGGACGCCGGTACCCGTGGTGTTGAAGTGGTGAAGCCACTGCTGGTTGGGTCCGTCCCAGGTGTAGATGGCGCTCCACGAGCCCGAGGGCAGGCATTCGGTGAACTTGGCCGGGCTGACGGCGCCGGACTTGATGACGCCGACGTAGTGGATATTGCAGCCCTGCGATCCATTGGAGCAGACACCCCCGACGGTGCTGCTGTGCTTGGCGACGGCAATACCGAGTGTCGCGCCGAAAATCGCTGCGAGGCCGAATCCCATGGCCGCGACCGCGATGACCCTTCGATGAAACCAGCTCATTGTTCCTCCCGCACTGGTGGTGCAGTGCGCGTGATAGTTACCGTAGCAATCGGACCGAGTACATGCACCAAGAGAAACGCCAGCGGACGCGTGGTGGTTGCCACCTACCTGTAAAACGTTGGTAAAAAGGCGCACAGCACGCTCCGGAGATGGCTTCGTCAGCCGGCGGCTCATGACGCTGGCATGTTGCGCTGGAGGAAGAGGTGGATGAGGTCGGAGATGCCGCGGGAGTAGGCGGAGTTGGCGTCGAAGGCGTGGGGGAGGCCGTTGTAGAGGTGGAGCTCGGCCTGGGCGCCCGCCCGGTCCAGGGCCTCGTACATCTGGAGGCTCGCGCGCCACGGGACGAGTTCGTCCTTGGTGCCGTGGATGAGCATGGTGGGCGGGAAGTCGCTGCGGGCATAGGTCACGGGACTTGCCGCCTGGTAGTCGGCCGGGACGGCGGCGGGCCCCATGAGCTGGCCGATGGCGTCGCTGAGCGAGCGCATGGCGAGTTCGACGGGGGCATAGATGGCGATGCACGCGCGCACCGAGGTATCGACGCCCTGGTGGGCGCCGTTGCCTTCGAACTCGGGGACGTTGGGTGTCGCAGCCAGCATGAGCGCGAGGTGGGCGCCGGCCGAGTTGCCGTGGACGGCGATCCGGGTGGGGTCGACGCCGAGAGAGGCGGCATTGGCGCGCATCCACCGGAGGGCGGCCTTCACGTCGTGTATCTGGGCGGGCCACTTCGCTTCGCCCGAGAGGCGGTAGGCAGCAGAGACGCAGACGTAACCGAGGCGGCCAAGGAAGATGCCGTAGCCGCGAAGCTGGGCCGGTTCGCCCTGGGACCAGCCGCCGCCGTGGACGAGGAGGACGCCGGGAGCGTTCCGGGGGGCGCCAGGCGGCGTGAAAATGTCGTAGCGGAGCTCACGGTCGTCGACGGTGTCGATGAGGACGTTCTCCTGGATGGCAACACGCGGCGAATCCGAGGGCATGGAATGTCTCCAGTGGTGGTGGTGGCGGCAGCTTGCCGGGACAGCGGCGCCAGCGCAACACCGCGGGAGTGTGGCGAGCCGCACCAGCGGGCGTGCGGCGGGACGCTGGCCCACGGAGTTCTAACGATTTTCCGCCTGATTTAGAGGTTCCAGGTGCCGATGGGGATTGCTACGATGCCGCCAGAAGGAGCGAGCTATGTTGCCGCTGGGTTTCAGTTGGGGGGCATTCATCGTCTACGTTGGCGCCCTGATGTTCATGACCATCGGCGGGCTGTGGGGGCTTTTCGAAAGCGGCCACCCGGCATTCCTGGTTCCCGTCCTGCTCGGTTTGTTCTACTTCTACCTGGCCTGGGAGGCCGTGGTGGAGGATGAAGACAGCCCGCCGGCGCCGCCCGCGCGGAAGAATCAGGGCTAGCCCGCGCCGGCGTAGAACGCGGCCGGCAGCCTTTCGACGGACGGGGCTGACAACGGCCTTACCCTGATGGGCGTACAGTTGCTGACATGGGTATGAGGAACATCCGGCTTGGTTCGCTCCTCGGCATACCGGTGCTCGTCAACCCGAGCTGGTTTCTGCTCTTCGGGATAACGACGTGGTTCCTGGCGACGCAGTTCTATCCGAGCGCACTCGAGGATGCGGGGCGGCTCACGCACTACGCGATGGCGGCATCGAGCGTGCTGGTGTTCTTCGCATCGATCGTGCTGCACGAGCTGGGGCACAGCGTGGTGGCGAAAGCGTTCAAGATCCCCGTGAAGAGCATCACGTTGTTCGTCTTCGGGGGCGTGGCGCAGATCACGCGCGAAGCGGCGCGGCCAATGCACGAACTGTTGATGGCACTGGCCGGGCCGGTGACGAGCCTGGCGCTGGGCGGGGTATTCGCCGGCGTATGGTGGCTGCTTGGCGCGAACGACCACCGGCCAGTGGACTTCGTGCTGGTGTGGCTGGCGATCATGAACGTGATCCTCGGGGTGTTTAACCTGCTTCCCGCGTTCCCGATGGACGGCGGACGGGTGTTTCGAGCGGCGATATGGCTGGTGACCGGGAACTACAACCGGGCGACCGGCATTGCGGGGTGGACGGGCCGCGGCTTCGCGCTGGCGATGATCAGCCTGGGGATGCTGGCGGTGCTCGGTCGGAACGTGTGGGTTGCCCAGGACCTGGCCAGCGGCGTTTGGCTGATGCTCATCGGGCTGTTCCTGGAGAACGCGGCGCGGCAGAGCCTGCAGCAGAACCGGCTGGTACAGGAGTTGCAGCGGTATCGCGCGGAAGACCTGATGCACAAGGACCCCCCGGTGGTGGCGGGCGACCTCTCGGTGGGGTCGCTGGCGCGAGGGGTGCTCGAGCTGAACCCGCGGGTGTGCTACTTCGTGCAGGACCAGGGGAAGCTTGCCGGCATCCTGAGCGGCTACCAGATGCGCGAGATCCCTGAAGAACACTGGGACCGCGTCACGGCGTGGGAGGCGATGGTGCCGAGTGCCCGGTTGCGGTCGACGGAGCGCGACCGCCTGATTTCGGACGTGCTGTTGGAGATGGAGACCGAGGAATTGCTGCACATGCCCGTGGTCGACAACGGGCGAGTGATCGGGGTGGTGGCGCGCGACCGGATCCTCGGCGTCCTGCGGCAGGCCGGGCTGCTGAGCCCCGTGCGCGCGTAGGGTTTGGATTGAGTTGGTGCGGCGCTGCATGATGGGCCGATGAATCGCGTGCGGCTCGGAGCAGCGGTTGGCGCCGGCAAGAGCGCCGGGCTGGCCACACGGCTGCTTCGGCGCGGGGGCGGGACAGCTTTACCGGGCCTGGTGGCAGAACGCGTGCATCCGCGGCTCGTGCACGACCTTGGCCAGAGCCTCGGCGGCGGACGGGTCCTGATCACCGGCACCAATGGAAAAACCACGACGAGCCGTATCGTGGCCGAGGTGCTGACGGGCGCGGGAAGACCGTTCATTCACAACCGCGAAGGCAGCAACCTGATGCGGGGGATCGCCAGCACGCTGCTGGCACGGGCGAGCGTCAGCGGGCGTATCGCGGGAGCGAACGGGATGGTCGGACTGTTCGAAACGGACGAGGCGACGCTGCCGCCGGCGGCCCGGGCGCTGGCCCCTACGGCGCTGGCGTTCACCAACCTGTCTCGCGACCAGCTCGACCGGTATGGCGAGGTGGATACGGTAGCGGCGCTGTGGCGGCGGGCGCTCGAAGACGCCCCGCGGGGCGCGACGCTGATCCTGAACGCGGATGACCCCTCCGTGGCCGAAATGGCGCAGGGCTGGGACGGCCCGGTCCACTGGTTCGGGCTCGACGACGAAGCGTTCGCGACGGCCAGCGGCGGCGCGTACGACGCGCGCTGGTGCAGGTGTGGTGGCGACTACGCGTACGAGCGGCGCTACTTCGCGCACGTCGGCTGGTGGCGCTGCACGCGCTGCGAGCGGAAGCGGGAGGAACCGCAGACGAGCGCTTCGGCGGTGGAACTCGGGCTGGACGGCGCTTCGTTTGCGGTCCCCGGGCTGGGGCGGGTGGAAATGCCGCTGACCGGGCTCTACAACGTCTATAACGCGCTGGCGGCGATCGGCGTGTGCCGCGCGCTGGGGCTCGATGATGGCGCGATCGTGGCGGGGCTGGCACGCGTGCGGGCGGCGTTCGGGCGCCAGGAAGTGGTGGAACTGGCGCAGCGCAAGCTGCGGCTGCTGCTGGCGAAGAACCCGGCGGGTGCGAACCAGGTGCTGCTGTTGTTGCGGACGATTGCGGCGAAGGACGGCGGGGCTTCGCTGAATGTGGCGCTCCTGCTGAACGACCAGTTCGCCGATGGGCGGGACGTCAGCTGGATCTGGGACGTGGACCATGAGCTGGTCGCGGGCCAGGTGTCGCACTGCTGGCTGGGCGGAGACCGGGCGGAGGACCTGGCGGTGCGGGTGAAGTATGCAGGCTGGCCGGAGCCAGGGACCGTGGAGCATGACCCCGGACGCCTGCTGGACGCCATCCTGGCCGGGACCGCGCCAGGAGACCAGGTGTTCGTGGTGCCGACCTACACGGCGATGCTGGACCTGCGGGCGGAGCTGGCGCGGCGGGGCGCCGTTTCGGGCGCGATGGACTGAGCCATCAGCGGTGGTACATGGGCGCGCCCGTGCCACCGCGCCGCATCATGATGACTTCCGCCATGATGCTGATGGCGATCTCCTCCGGGGTTTCGGCGCCGATATCGAGGCCGATCGGGGTGTGGACGAGGTCCAGCGCAGCCTGGTCGAAGCCTTCGTCGCGGAGATGCTGGAGGACGGCCCCCGTGCGGCGCTTCGAGCCGATCATGCCCAGGTAACCGGCGCCCCGCCCGACGCATTTCCGCAGGGAGAGCTCGTCCTGCTTGTGGCCCCGGGTGACCAGGACGATCGAGGTGCTGGCGTCGATGGGGTACCGTTCGAGGGCGGGCTCGAAGTCCTCGCAGAGGACCTCGTCAGCCTCGGGGAGGCGCTCGGTGCTGGCAAAGTCTTCGCGGTCATCGAGAACGACGACGTAGAAGTCGAGGAAGTCGGCGAGCTTCGCCAGCGCCCTGCCGATGTGGCCGGCCCCGACCACCAGAAAGACCGGCTTGGACTCGACGACCTCGATGTAGACGGCGGTGGCCCCGCGGATGGAGCGATCGGTGAGGCCGTCGGGCCCGAGGTAGACCGTCTCGGCGGTGTGGCGGGGAAAGGCGGCCGCAGCATAGGCGGCGGCCAGGTCATCGAGGCGGGAGTCGCCGAGGGAGCCCATGCGGGCGCCCGTGCGTTCGACCAGGAGGCGGGCGCCGGGCAAGAGGGCGGAGTCTCCGGATTCGAGGATGGAAGCGAGGACCACGGGCTCGCCACCTTCAGCGGCGGCGAGGAGGCGTCGTGTCAGTTCGAGCATATCGGCTAGCTTACGTGGAACGGCGTGGATCCGGGAGACGCTGTGGGATTTTGCCTGCTCGGGCGGCCTGGCCTATGCTGCAAACAGTCAACTGAATAGCCAGAGACCGCAGGTCCCAATGCGAACCGTCGATGACGGGGGGATAAGCCGCAAGGCGCCTGCCGAGGCAGAACTGACGAAATGCCGCGCGAGTGTGCGTGCCTTCGTACTGGTCCCTGCCCCGGCGGCAGGGATTTTCGGTTTCCGGGCTCTACGCCCCGGGCCAGGTGGAACACGTGGCCCCATTCACAGGAACGGAGTACGCCCATGCCGACTCCACGGAAAGTCGCGATGCTCGCCGAGATCAAGGACCGCATGGAGCGGGCCTCGATCGCGATCAGCGCGGATTATCGTGGGCTGACCGTCGC